>JAIPJT010000040.1 GCA_021733985.1 Victivallales bacterium
TTCCTTTTCAAAATCTATTAAATTTACTTTATCTGATTTTGAAGTTTCAGGGGCTTTGCTGTTAAAAAATATATACTGCTCTTCTTTGGTGTAAACTTATAAAACTGCTAATGAGTCTTCGCTTAGTGCTATAAGAAAATCTGAGGTTTCTGACGGAGAATATACTTTTTCTTCCGATACAGTGATATCATACCAGTTTAAGCCGCCTCTGATTCTTGACATATAAGCGCGGTTTGTAAAAATATGGACATTATATGCTGTGAGAAGTTTCACCAGAAGATCACCGGCCGTGACAAGACCCTGGCCGGCCTCTCCCGCTATTCTGACTGTCAGTTTCATAATTAAACACTTATTTTTAATAATAATATTTTCAGTTACACCCTGATTATGCAGTGTGTTGTAACTGCAAGGCAAAAAATACAGATAAAGCAACCACTTCAAACCAGTCATGCGACCGTACTTGAATTGCTGTTAACGACCTGTCCGCCATAACTCGGTGAGCAACGGCGGTAGCAGATACAATGCAATGCATAATTTGGGTTAAAAATGGGGGAGTGTATCAAAAATCAAAGACTTTATTAGAAGCCGGAAAATCGATAAACCCCTATTTTTTTATTTATTTGACCAGAGTCCATGTATATTGCAATATGCGCGAACCTTCATTTTGGGTTCCTGAGACACATAAAATTCAGCTTCAGGATTGTCTCCAGGATGTAAATATTTCCTGTTTACATAATTTCCGTTAATTATTTCCACCCATTGGATATAATGTTCTTCTTCCATCGGATGGGGTTTTTCTCCAACCTGTACCTTGGAACAGCACTCTTTTTCATTAATTACCGGCACATGTTTTTCCGCCTTTGCGTCCTGAGTTTTTTCCTGTTCAAGTCTCATTTCCTGTCCACAGCATATTATTGGCGCTTTAGTACCGTTCAATATTTCCACTACGTTACCGCATACGTCACACTTGTAAACTTCGTTTCTTTCTCGTTTTTCAGACATAATAATCTCCTTTCTTTCCATTTTTGATTAAATATTTATGCCAAATTGGCCGTCGTATCAAAACTTATAAATTTCTCTTTTTTTGCACCGCAAACAGGGCAATTTTCAGGAGCTTCAGGTGCCTCAAGAGTATAGCCGCAAACATTACATACATGTATCGTATCAAGTTTCATGTCTTTTCCTGCGGAAACTGCTTCAATTGCTTTTTCAAAAAGAAGTTTGTGTTTTTTTTCAGTTGCAAGAGCTCTTTCAAAGCTGATCTGTGCTTTTTGTTCTCTTTGAAATTTAGCGGTTTCAATGTAAGTCGGATACATTTCATTAACCTCAAAGGTTTCACCCATATGAGCAAGTTTCAGGTTTTTTAATGTATTTCCGGGGCCGAAGGTGGCAGCGCTGTTTGCTGTCCTGCCCTCATTAAGATGACTGAGGTTTTGGTAATGACTGTGTGCATGAATTATTTCAGCTTGGGATATCGCGGAGAATAGCCTTGAAACATTATAAAATCCTTCTTTATTTGCTGTTTCAGCAAATTTGAGATATCGCATGTGAGCCTGACTTTCGCCACCAAAAGCATCGATCAGGTTTTGTTCTGAAATTGCTTTCATACTATCTACTTTCTTTAATGTTAATTGTTAAAAGATTAGTGAACTAACTAAATATAATAGAAAAGATTAATTTAAGATGTCAAATTAAAACAGAAAATTATACACAAAATAAAAAGATTAATTGTAAATTAGTACACAAATGATAATGTTATTAAAAACAAATATTGAATCAAATTTACATAGGAAATCAATTATGGAAACAGGAAACAAATGTGATAAAGTTCTAAGAATTCTAAGAAAAATAATGCAGGCTGTTGATATACACTCCAGGAAACTTTTTAAAAAGTATGGAATGACAGTGCCGCAGATGCTGCTGCTCAAGGAAATATGCAGAAGCAAAAAGCCTATGAGTTCAGCGGAGGTAGCGAAGGCAATGAGTTTGACGCCGGCTACAATAGTGCCTATTGTAAATAAACTAATAAAAAATGGCTATATAAAAAGAAGGCGTTCTCTTGAAGATAAACGACTTTTGGAGCTTTTGCCCACAGAAAAGGCTATAACATTTTATAAAGAGGCCCCATTACTGATGCATGAGGATTTTGTTAATCGATTTGTCTCTCTTGAAAATTGGGAACAAAAGATGCTTCTTTCTTCTCTTGAGAGAATCGAGACAATGCTTAAAGTTGACGGCACGGATGCGCTTCCGGTATTAGATAATAACCCAAGTGGAGAAGCTCTGAAAATAGTAAAACAGCTATCCGGCGAAGATGTTTTAATAAAATGAAATTTTAAAAGGTGGAAGACTGGAGCTGATGGGTAGTTCGCTGATTTTAATATCATCAACTCTTGCGCCTGACGGGCCGTGACGAAGCCATGAGATCAAATTATTTACTTCATATTCATCTCCCTGGATTACAACCTCGACTTCATTCCGGCAAACATTTCTAACATAACCTTTAAGGTCGGGGTATTTTTGAGCCTGGTTCAATGTAGAAAATCTGAAGCCTACTCCAGTGACTCTGCCTTTGACTATTATACGATATCCTTTAACTGACATAATTCTTTTTAAAAATAAGTTTCTTTTTTAACGTTTACAGTAAATGTAACAGTATTGTCTTTATTTACATGTATATCGAAGATATTTTTCAGAAATTTTTTAGTTCTGCTGTTATAATATTCACTAAAGTAAGGAAGTATTTTGCTGTACATATATTTCGGTACCGGAAGATTACCGACAGTTATGTATACTGGATGGAAACCGGAAACTCTTCTGTTATCACGGGTAAAGCTGTATGTAGGCATAACTGTTACTGTGACGGGAGTTCCGAGTTTAATTTGTTTTAAAAACCTTATCCTTATAGTGAAACACAGCTTTTTTTTTTTATTAACTGAAACAAAAAGGGGTTTTGTTTTGGTAGCTTTTGGGTTGTAGTAAGTATTGTATAAGAGGGTAATAGCATCAGTTGAAAATGTATATTTGCCTTTTTTCATAAATTCTATTGACCGTAGTTTTTTTTCACCATTCAGAAGTTCTCCGTTTGTTATTTTTGGAAGCTTTCTTAGATGAAAAGAAGGGTAGACAAGAAAATATGTAATGAAAAAGGCTAAAAGCAATAAAAAAAACAATATAATTCTGCCGAATATTTTAGCCGAACTTAATTTCTTTTTTTGGGAAGGGGCTGAAACAGCTGTACGAATATCCCTACCGCAGCCTTGGCAGAATTTATCGTCAGAACTGTTTTCAGCTTTACAGTATTTACATTTTATCATTTGATTTAAAAGAAATTTTGTAGGTTAATTCTTTTTGGTTTCAGTGGATTTCTTTTTGTTTTTTTCTGTTTTACCGGACGAAGTTTTTGAGCTGTCGTCTTTTTTTTCCTTTTCAGCGCCCTTTTTATATGATTCTGACCGGTAGTCTGTCTGATAAAAACCTGAACCTTTAAATATTATCCCGGCACCGGTTCCGAGGAGTCTCTTTAAGGTTTCTTTATTACAGGCAGGACACACCTTTAAAGGCGCATCCTTCATGCTTTGAAAAAAATCAAAGTAATTTCCGCAGTTTTTGCATTTATATTCATAGGTCGGCATTGGTTCACCTCATAAACAAACTATTTCTTTTTGACGGAATAGACCCACTTATTATCCTTATAAGTCCGTTCGATAGAAAAACCTTTAAAGTTCCTTGCAGAATTATTTTCGGCAAATTTTGCAAGGAGACCACGAACAGCGGAAATTTTATTTTCAAGCTTGTTGGCTTCACAGAAATCAGTTACAGTTCCTTCCCACGGGGCAGTTGAACGGAGTATTTCCTGCAGATCGGCTGAAAGCAGTATAACACCTTTACTTGCAAGTTTATATGCCTGGACACCCGGTTGATGGAAAGCATTAATATGGATTAATTCTGCATAAACTGCAACAGCTCGCTCATATAGTGCAATAAGCATACCTAAATTATATGGAGTGATTTTATCTATTTGTATTTGGATTATATTTCTATCCCTGGTTTTTAGCGCATTTGTTAGACCGACCTGGAAACCGTGGAGATAATCCCCCATAGTAACATTGTCTGAAATAGGAATATTCATGGCATCTTCTAAAACTTCAATAAAAGTAATAAAAAAATCATTTCTTCCGTCATTGAGCTGTTGTATATATGCATGTGCATCGGTTCCGCCTTTGTTCCCGAAAACAGTCAGGCCCTGGTGGACAATATTTCCATCAAGGTCTTTTTCTTTACCCAGGCTTTCCATAACAAGCTGCTGAAGGTATCTTGAAAGAAGAATAAGTCTGTCGGAATATGGAACTATAACCATATTTTTATCACCCTTTCCGTTACCGGCTATGTACCACATTGCAGCCAATAGATAAGCCGGATTTTTCATATATTCCGGAGTTCTTGTCCAGTTATCCATATCACATGCGCCTTTAAGAAAGGATTTAAAATCTATTCCTGCGAGAGCGGCCGGAAGGTGCCCCACAATACTGGTTTCACTTGTTCTTCCGCCTATTGATTCAGCCATAGGGAAAATTTTCAGCCAGTTTTCATCATTGGCTTTTTTATCGAGTTGGCTTCCTTCCATGGTTATAGCACAGGCATGTTTTGGATACTCGATACCGTTTTTTTTGAAAATTTCTTCAAAAGCTATAATGTTATTTTTTGTTTCCTGGGTACCACCTGATTTTGAGATATTCACCATTAAGGATTTAGTGAGATCTATGACCTGTGTTACATCATATACCCCTGTAGAATCAGTATTATCCAGAAAGTAGAATCTTGGATAACCGCTTCTTTTTTCTTCGGAAAGTTCGTTCCAGTATCCACTGTTCATAGCAAACTGCATAAATTGTGGCCCCAGAGCGGAACCTCCGATTCCGTTGATTATGACATACTCAAATTTTTCACCGGTACTGGATTTTATGTTTCCAGCTCTTATATCTTCGGAAAACTGTTGTACATCTTTGAAGAGCTGTTCATGCGGATATGCTGATCTGTCAGTAAAATGTGTAACTTTTCTATTCTCATCAGGATTTTTAATTTCGCCGGCTTCAATCTTTCTCATTTCCAAATGGGCATTACGAAGTTTTTCGCGTAAGTCTTTCAGCTGAGAGTCTGAAAATTTCATATCTGAAAAATCAATAGAAAAATTACCTTTATCGTAATTGAGAGTGTACTTTTCAGTTCTGGAATCTACATTGCCTTTTTTAGCATTCATAAAATTCTCCTAAAATATTAAATTTTTAATTTATCAAAAAAAACACAGATTTCTGCAATCATTGCGAATTGCTGTTCAGATAAAAATCAACTGCAAAAAAAGTACTGCAGTTTATCTTAAATTCAATTTTAATTTTTCTTAAATACTGCACCTGTCCACTCTTTTTCCGTGTAATGGTTCACTTCTATGAGCTGTCCGGAATTCATAAAATGTTCCTTTAAAGCGTCGAATTCTGTCTTTAAGGTTCCGGCAAGAACCAGACACCCCCCTTTTTTTATCCATGAAATTAAATTATCCCTGTTGGAGTGTAATACAGAGGAAATAATATTTGCTACTACAAAATCAAATGATTTATCGGGGGAATATTCAGAAATATCTGCTCTGCAGAGATTAATTCTGTTATTATTAATCCTGTTTCTTTTAAAATTTTCTTTAGAAGCAACTACAGATTCTTCATCATAGTCGAAAGCGAATATTGGCGAATATCCGAGTTTGTAAGCAGCGATAGACAGAATACCGGATCCGCATCCTGCGTCAAGAAGCGAAAGCTGTTTTCCTCCTGAATAATTTTCTAAAATTTTTAAACAGTACTGTGTAGTTTCATGGCTACCTGTTCCAAAGCTCATTCCGGGATCGATTTCAACTACGACTTCTCCCGGTTTGGGAGTATAATTCAGCCAGCTTGCTTTTATAACTGTTTTTTTCGAGATATGCTGTATTTTAAAAAACTTTTTCCAGGTTTCTGTCCAGTCTTCTTTTTTCAGGGACTGAATTTTTCCGGATTTCATATTTATTCCTATAGGCTGCCAGTCTTTAATTGCGCCTAATACTGTGTCTAATTTATTTTTTGCTTCTTCTAAAGTCGGAGCATAAAATGTGAAAACAGAAATATTTTTGTCGGCTTCTGTTTTTATACAGAAATCAATTCCTAAAGAAGACAGTAACTCATTTAGAATTTCTGTCTTTTCCTGATCCTCAAAGATTTCAAAATAATAGAGCAATTCTTTCATATAGATTTTTGGTCTCCGACAAATAAATTTCGTATTCAGCTCTGTTTTTTAACCCAAATTATGCATTTGAACATTACAAGGGTTTAATTTCTGATTTTTAAGGCTTTCCTTAACACCTAAAACCTGATATAAGGTTCCCGAAAATATCTTTTCGTGGAACTTATAATTAGATGTCACACGAAATACACTATTAATTTATTTTACACCCAACAGTAAAATATTTCTTGACTACAGTAAAAAATAATTATAGATTATCGTTTTTGTCGAATCGTAATTAATCAGGAACAGATATTATAATGCATAAACTTCTGAAAGAAATCAAGTCTATAGTCCCTGCTGATATATACAGAAATGCCCAAAGGCTTTTCAATTCAGGGGCTGTTTTATTCTGTAGAGAAAACCGGCCTAAAAATTATGAATTTACCATCTCTGAAACTGGTAATGGGTTAATAAAGGTGCAAATAGATTATTTTGACAAACTTATTGAAACAGTAAAAACGAAAAGTATCTCAGTTTATGAGCTCGCATCAGTAATCCATTATTTATCTAACAGTTTTGTGAAAAGGTATATTGAAAAAAGGAACACCGCTTCTGAAAAGAGAACCGGGATAGAAATACCTGAAGTTTCAAAAAACAGCGCCTGTCTGGAAGTTTCAATTCAAAGCCGGGATTTACATGCAACAAGCACTTGGGAAAGCTGTAAAGTACTGATAAATATTTATTACCGTAACAGGAGCTATATAGGGAACAGCAACAGGCTGCGGCAGTTGAGGTTTGATGAAACAAGAAACAACAGTTTCACTTTATTGAGTTTCAGCTTTCAGGACAGACAGGTAATAAGGTTTTTAACCCAGTATGCAGAAGTAGAAGGTAAATATTTTGTCCTTAAAGCTGATTTAATGGCTGAGTTTCTTCACTGCTTTGATGAGAATAAACATATTTACCTTTCCGGGAAACCGCTTATCATACATTCTGAAAATGCAAGGTTAGCAGGTCTGTACAAGAGTGAAGAGAAAAGAGTATACCCCGGACTTATAGTGAATGATAATATACTTCCGCTGTCCGGATGTAATATTATAGCCGGTAAATCAGGTTTTTGGCTGGGATATATTGGTGAATACTGGTGGACACCGGCTCATGCAGATGTGCTTTGGCTAAGAAAATTCCTTCTATCTGACGGTTTCGCCGAAATTAAGAGTTCAAAAATTAAGGAAATGCCTTTTCCTGTATTAGAATATTCGAAAACTGCTCAAGTACGCTATATACCCTGTATCCCGGTTTATTATGTTAATTATTCTGAAAACAATGAAATAATACTCTGTCTTAAATTTAAATATTTAGATAAAGAGCTTTCTATGTCAGAACAGAGAATTTCTTCAGGAAAGCGGGGGTTCTGGAAAAGAGACAAGCTTACAGAAGATACCGCGGCTAATGAAGTAAAACTGCTGGGGTTTTCTCCCGAAAAAAGTCATAAAGGCCATTTTTCTATTTCCGATACAGAGCAGCAGGGCCTGTTTTTCGATATTGTTTTAAAAAAATGGTTTAAAAACGGGAAACATCTTTTTATGTCTCCGGAATCAGCTGAGCTGTATTATAAATTATATCCGCTTCAGATCAGTTTTTCGGTACCGCGTAAAAATCGGGACATATGGACATTTAAATATTCTGTAAGTAATCAATCCGGAGGCTGTATTACCTGGAATAAGTTAAGAAAAACTGTTAAAAGCAATAGAAGATATGTAAGACTTGATAATAAAATGCTTGCTTCAGTCTCACGGAAAACTGCGGAGTTTTTAAGAAATATTGAGGGGGTGATCAAACCTGCAGAAGGCAAAAAAGGATATCTGAAGATACCGAATGCTGCACTGCTTTATTTGCTGGAAAATGAAAATAATGTGGTTGACACAATTCCAAAACAATGGCTGAAAATCAAAAAGGATTATAGGAAAGACAGTAACAATTTAAGCCGAACTTTAATAAAAAAATTTAACGGTAACCTCCGCAGTTATCAGGAGACTGCTGTTAAATGGCTGTTAAATATGGCTGACAAAAGATTCAATTCAGTATTGGCGGATGAAATGGGACTCGGCAAAACTGTTCAGGCACTCGCGTTTATCAATTTATTAAAAAATATTAGAAACAGTAATTATCCGTGTATGGTGGTATGTCCGACAAGTCTTATTGAAAACTGGAGAACTGAAGCCGGTAATTTTATCCCTGAACTTAACACTGTAATTATTTCAGGTGCCAAGCGCAGAGAAATAATTAATAATATTAATAAATATGACCTTGTAATTACTTCATATGCATTGGTGAAAAAAGATATAGACTATTATATAAAAAGTAAATTCTCCCTGTTAATACTTGATGAAGCACAGCATATAAAAAATCCTTCAACTATCAATGCAAAAGTCTGTAAGTCAATAAAAGCTGAAAACAGACTGGTACTTACAGGGACTCCTCTCGAAAATTCTCCTGAAGACGTATGGTCAATCTTCGATTTCCTGAATCCGGGAATGCTTGGAAATAGAGAAAACTTTAAACGGCTGTATACAGGTATAGAAAATAACAGAGAAAAGCAGAAAGAACTGTCACAGAGAATTGCTCCGTTTATTTTACGAAGACATAAAAGCGAGGTGGAGAATCTTCCGTTGAAAACTGAAAAAACTGTTTACTGTAAGTTGCTTCCTGAACAGGAGGAACTGTATAAGTCTATTTTAAACGACGGGAAAATGAAATATGATATGTTTGTTTCCGGAAAAAATACCAGATTTGATGTTCTCTCTTCAATAACCAGGCTCAGACAAATTTGCTGTCATCCGAAATTACTCCCGGATATTATGCAAAAAGGGAATACAGAATCGGCTAAAATGGAACTACTGAAAGAACTTTTGTTAGAGACACTTGACAGTGGTCAGAAAACTTTAGTATTCAGCCAGTTTACATCACTGTTAAAAATAATTAAAGGCTGGCTGGATGAACAAAATATTCTATATGAATACCTCGATGGAGGAACAGATGACAGACAGAAACGCGTGGACCGTTATAATGAAGATAAAAATATAAAACTCTTTCTGCTCAGCCTTAAAGCCGGCGGAGTGGGGCTTAACCTCACAAGCGCTTCTAACGTAATTATATACGACCCATGGTGGAATCCCACAGCAGAATCACAGGCCGCAGACAGAATTCACAGAATAGGACAGCATAAGCCTGCAAATATTTTCAAGCTTGTAGTAAAAGATTCTATTGAAGAAAAAATACTGGAACTTCAGCGTAGAAAGCAGGGGCTTTTTAACGGAATTATAGAAAGCGGTTCGGGCATTAATAAAATTAGTGATAATGATCTGGCTTTTTTGTTTAAAACTGAACTGTAGCTTTTTAGTTTTCGAAAATATACACACTGGCAGATTGTCGGACTTTGTCCGTAAAATCTTATAGGTGATTTTATTTCATAAAATTTAAAAATATCTCCCATAGTTTATCAATTCCCTGGTGGTACTGTTAAAATGCTTTGGTTATATTGAACAAAGCAAATGTACTTGAAACTGAATATTTCAATACCCAGCTTAGCCTTAATTTCCTTTTTTTTTAAAAAAAAGATTTTTTTTATAGATAATAATTAGCATATGCCAATAAAGATGTTATAATAATATTGTTTAAACGGTTTAGAAACTATTGACAACTAAGTCTGTATTGATTTTAAAGACAGGCGTTAATTTAAAAAAAAGGAGGAAAGCTATGCCGGGAAAAGATGGAACAGGACCTAACGGCACAGGTCCGGTTGGCGGTGCCGGAAGAGGACAGGGCCGCGGAGGCGGCGGTAGAGGCCGTATGGGCGGTCCATATTCGGCAGGACCGGGAGGAAGCTGTGTATGTCCGCAGTGCGGGTATAAAACAGCACATGCTGCGGGAAAACCATGCAGTGATCTAAAATGTCCCAAATGCGGTGTAAGAATGACAAGAGAATAAAAGCAGTATTTTATTTACAGGTAAAATTTAAACGAAAGGATATAACAATGCCAGGATTTGATGGAACAGGACCATTAGGAGAAGGTCCTATGACGGGGGGAGGCTTCGGATATTGTAATCCGGGAAGCGCAGAAAGAACCGGCGGTTTAGCGCCGAGAGGTTTTAGAGGAGCCGGAAGGTTTCCAGGAAGAGGATTAGGACGTGGTTTTGCCTGTGGCCGCGGTTACGGCAGAGGTTTCAGAAGCGGTTATTATGCACCTGAATATCTGCCGCTCCGTTACACTTCAGAACCGAAAGTTAATGAAAAACAGTATCTTCAGGATGAATTGAAATATCTTGAGAATCAGGTTGAATCAATAAAAGGAAGGCTTGAAGAACTAAATAAAGGCCAAAGTAATTAGGGTTGATTTTCGTATGACGAAGTTTAATCCTATTTGAAATAAACTGGTAAGGCGCGATCTCCGGGCGCGCCGTAAATACAGCACTATTTATAAATGTGTTATATTTTTACAATCAAATAGAAAATTTACCCTGGAATAATAATTGATATTTCAGGGGGGAGGAGTAAAAAATGAAAATAGTGATTACTTCACAGGGGAAAAGTTTAGATTCTGCAGTAGATCTTCGTTTCGGAAGAGCGAAACATTTTATTGTTTATGATACAGAGACAGATGAGTTTAGTGTAAAAGATAATACTCAGAATCTGAATGCTGCTCAGGGAGCAGGTATTCAGTCAGCTCAGAATATTATAGAGACGGGCGCTGAAGTAGTTATAACAGGTCATTGCGGGCCCAAGGCTTTCAGAGTTCTTTCTGAAGGTAAAGTCAAAACAGCTATAGGCGCCTCAGGAACTGTTCAGGAGGCTATAAAGGATTTTGAAAACGGTAATTTGAAATATACTGATTCTGCAGATGTGGAAGGACACTGGATGTAAAAATTCATTGAACCGTGAAAGGGGGGAAATCGGTTGGCCGGTTTATAATTTAATAACTTTAGGTTATAACGTAATGCTGTTGAATTAAGGTTTTTGCTTTCGGAATCATCAGCCGTCGTACAGAAGTTGCTGTACTATGGCCGACACAGAAGGATTGATTTCCTACTCAAAATACCGGCGTGGTGGAGGGGACCTGTCCTACTGTGTCGGCCTTAGCTCATAGAGCGTAGGCTGAAGGTTCCGCAAACGAAGCAGAATCAATAATTTTGTTTAAGTTCAATGACATTGGGTTATAACGGACTATGATAAAGATTGGGATTAAAAACGGAGGCGGAAGAGGTGGAGACTGCACAGGAACGGCGGTCAAAGTTTAAACTCCAAAGTTTATAGTCTACAGTTTTAAGCCTGTTGTCTAATATCTAAAAATTATGATTATGACAACAATTTAATGATGTAAATGGAGAAAAGTGTTTATCTATAATTCAGGCTTAGCTCTAACAGCAGCTTAATTTTGTGAGAGGAAGTGTCAAGATGAGTCAACAGGATTGTTCAGGCTGTACAGACAACAGCTGTTCTGCAAAACAAAAAAAAACGGGTGAATCGGAAGAACATTTTCATGAAAGGCAGGCACGTCAGGAACGAATGTGCAGAATTAAACGTAAAGTTATGGTGCTGTCGGGTAAAGGCGGAGTTGGTAAAAGTACAGTTGCAGTTAATATGGCAATATCGCTTGCAGTTAGAGGGGCAAGAGTTGGCCTGATAGATGCAGATATACACGGGCCGAGTATACCGAAAATGCTCGATCTTGAAAAAGCCCAAGTCAGGGGCGGGTATAAAAGGAATTCTATATTGCCTATTGATTACAGTAAAACTCTAAAAATTATGTCAATTGGTTTTTTTCTTGAATCAGGAGACAGTGCGCTGATTTGGCGCGGGCCCAGGAAGTACGGTCTAATAAAACAGTTTCTGGAAGAGGTGGAATGGGGAGAACTCGACTATCTTATTTTTGATCTGCCGCCGGGAACAGGGGATGAGCCTTTATCTATATGTCAGCTTATAGATGATATGGATGGTGCTGTAATTGTTACTACTCCTCAGGATGTTGCTATTAGTGATGTAAGGAAATCGATAACGTTTTGCAGGCATCTGGATTTACCGGTATTAGGAATTATAGAAAATATGAGCGGTTTTGTGTGCCCGAACTGTGGAGAAGTCACTTATATTTTCGGAAAAGACGGGGCGGAAAAGATGTCGAAAGATATGCAGGTTCCTGTTTTAGGAAAAATACCGATCGATCCCGGTATTGTGAGTAACGGTGATTCCGGCAAAACATTTGTTATTGAAAATAAAAGTTGTAAGGTTTCAGAAGAATTCAGTAAAATTGTCAGTAAGATTAGTGAAGTTTTAGAAAAGTAAATTAATAATGGAAAAATATACAGGAAAAGTCTATTCAGTCAATATTTCAGGAAAACGAGGAAGTGTTAAGAGTCCTGTAGGTGCAGGAGAGATTGGAGAAAAAGGTGTTTTAGGGGACGCACACTATGGTCATTCATTAAAGCATGTCAGTATCATAAGTAAAGAACGCATAGACGAATTTTCTAAAAAGGCAGGTATAAAAATTTACCCCGGCGAATTTGCTGAAAATATTACAACCTGCGGTTTGAATTTAAGTAAAGCAGGGATAGGCAGCAGATTCAAAGTGGGAGATGCTCAGCTTGAAGTCATTCAAATAGGAAAAGATGAAGAAGTTGACAGCAATAAAATATTCAGAATTATAGGGAAGGCAGTTATGGTTCATGAAGGATTGTTCTGTAAAGTTTTGAATCCGGGAAAAGTGTTTGCCGGAGATCAAATTGAGCTTCATCTCCCCTGAAACAAAAAATTACTATACAGTAAAATATTACGTTAAATCGTATAATTTTATTATATATTTAACAATAATGCTGTATTGCGGCGCGCTCGGAGATCGCGCCCTACCGTTTTGTTTCAGAAAAGATTAAACTTCGCTGTGCGGAGATTAACGCTAATTACACAAACAAAGAAAAAAAATGGAAATTAATATACAGGAAAATGACATTAATGGAATAAAGAAGTGGTTTTTTAATTATATAGACACCTTTAAGAGCGATGACGGTGATCTAATAGAAAATATAAAACTGAAATGCGGTCACACTTTAAGAGTTTGTAATGAAATTTCTGCTCTCGGTACTGAATTGAAGTTAAATCAAAATCAGCTTTATTTAGTTGAGATAATTGCTCTTCTTCATGATATAGGACGTTTTGAACAATATAAGAATTACAGAACTTTTATGGATAAAGTTTCGGTAAACCATGCAGAGTTTGGAGTGAAGTTACTTAAAGAATGCAGAGTCCTTCAGAAACTGGGAGAATTTGAAAGAGAATTAATCTTTGAAGTAATAAAGAATCATAACTGTGCATTACTGCCTGAGGAGATGCCTGAGATTTCTGTTTTCTACTGTAAGATTCTCAGAGACGCAGATAAGCTTGATATTTACAAAGTAGTAACTGATCACTATACAGAGATGAAAAAAGGGAAAAGGAGTCGGGCAATAGAGCTTAATTTACCTAATACAGACGAAGTTTCCGGTAAAGTTTGTAATGCTTTAATGAAAAAAGAGATAGTAAAAACACAAGATATTAAAACTTTGAATGACTTTAAACTGCTGCAGGCAGCGTGGATATTTGACATTAATTTCAGATACACTTTAACAAGGATAAATAAAAAAAGATATTTAAGTATTATAAAAAGTAATTTACCGGATAATCACGATATAGACCAACTTTTTTCAGTGATTGCAGGTTATATAAATAAGAAAACAGGAATTAAGGAGATCGAACTTTGAAACACCTTTTTGGCCCCGTACCTTCCAGACGTTTAGGTATGTCACTGGGAATTGACCTGGTACCTCATAAAGTCTGCTGTTTTGACTGTGTTTACTGTGAATGCGGAAAGACAACAGACTTGACTGTAACAAGAAAAGAATATGTTAAATATGAAGAGGTTAAAAAGGAACTGACTGAGTATTTTTTCAATAATCCGGACCCGGATTTTTTTACTTTTTCCGGTTCAGGCGAACCAACCCTGAACTCATATATAGGGGAAATACTGCAGTTTCTTAAAACAGAAAAACCGAAAGTTCCGGCTGCAGTGCTGACAAACGGAGCGTTACTGAAAGATATAACTGTGAGAGATGAACTTTTATCTGCAGACATTGTATTACCTTCTTTAGATGCGGCGGTAAGTACTTCTTTCCAAAAAATAAACCTGCCTCATAGCAGTCTAAATGTTACAGATTATATAGGCGGTCTTATTGATTTCAGAAAAGCGTACAACGGTAAAATTTGGCTCGAGATATTTATTTTGCCCGGATACAATGACAGTATGGAAAATATCTTGAAATTGAGAGATGTAATTAAAATGATTTCACCTGACAAAGTTCAACTCAATACACTCGACAGGCCCGGACGTTTAGAAGACTTAAGGAGTGCTTCAAAAACAGAACTTTTAAAAATTATCAATATATGGGATTTACCAAATACTGAAATTGTAGCCGCATTTTCAGTTGAAGGTGAAAAGAAAAATTTCCGCAATGATATAAAAAATACTATTTTGGAAACTCTTTCAAGGCGCCCCTGTACCGCAGAAGATCTTTCAAGCATAATAGGATGCAGGATTACTGAAATAAACAAAAATTTGAGGTTGCTCGAGTCTGAAAATAAACTAGTAAGTGAAAAACTTAAAAGAGGCGTATTTTATAAAACTAAAATTAATAGTTATAAAGAAAAGAGGTGAAGCAATGTCTCAAAAAATTGTTATTATCGGCGGTTCGGCTGCCGGTCCGAAAGCCGCGGCTAAAGCAAGAAGACTCGACCAGAACGCCGAAATTAAAATTCTACAGAAAGAGGAAGACCTTTCCATGGCTTCCTGCGGTTATCCTTATTATATAGGGGGAACTTTTGATGACAGGAATATGCTTGTATGTACACCGACCGGAGTGACCAGAGACCCAAAATTTTTTATGAATACAAAAGCTGTTGACGCCAGGACCTGCACGGAAGTTACCTCCATTGACAGAAAAAATCATACTGTTACAGCTAAAAATTTAAAAGATGGTAAGGAAGAGATACATAAGTATGATAAATTAGTAATATGTACCGGTTCAAGTGCTAAAAAACCCCCTGTACCGGGAATAGATTTAAAAGGCATTTCAACACTTAAATCAATTGGGGACGCTGACTACCTCAGAAAAATAAGAGATGAAAACAAGATAAAAAAAGCTGTAGTCGTAGGCGGCGGACTTATAGGAGTTGAAACCTGTGAAGCATTACAGCTTGCAGGAATCTCTGTAACTGTAATCGAACTGCTTCCGCAGGTTCTGACCTTCCTTGATCCTGAGCTGGCAAAGATAGCGGAAAATCATATAAGAAGCAAGGGAGTAAATGTAATTACAGGAAACGGTATTTCATCATTTGTCGGCGAAAATGGAAAACTTAAAGCAGTAAAACTTCAGAATGGTACTGAATTATCGTGTGAACTTGCTGTTCTTGCAATTGGTGTTCAGCCTAATTCAGAATTGGCAGCGGACGCCGGACTGAAAACCGGAAAGTCAGGTGCAATTGCTGTTGATAAATATATGCAGACTACAGATCCTGATATTTATGCAGCGGGCGATTGTATAGAAATAAATAATACTATTACAAAAAGTGCTGTTTATGCTCCGTTAGGTGATCTTGCAAATCTGGAAGGCAGAGTAGCAGGAGAAAATATTATAAAAGGCAGAGTGACAACTTTTCCCGGTACCATACAGACAAGTATATGTAAAATATTTGATTTTGCAGCAGGTGCTACAGGTATGACAGAAACCGCTGCAGAGAAACTGGGATATACAGATATTGAGACTGTTATAAATGCCAGCCCTGATAAACCGGGATTTATGGGGGGTCTTCTTCTTGTAAGTAAACTGACGGTTGAGAAAAGCACAGGTAGAATACTCGGTTATCAATGTGTCGGCCCGGGAGATGTCAGTAAACAGATTGCTACAGCAGCTATGGCTGTTCAGGGGGGATTGAGTATTAATGATATAGGTAACGCGGATCTCCCTTATGCTCCGTCTTTTTCGCTGGCTGTAGATCATTTTATAGCGTCTGCTCACGTTATGGAAAATAAGCTTAAAGGCAGAATGGTCGGTATTTCTGCTAAAGAAGTCAACGGAAAAGTTCTGAATGGAGAAAAACCGTTTATTATTGATGCCAGAGGGACTGATGAATACGAAGAAATTCGCCTTGGAATCGGCGAGGTACTGATACCTTTAGGAATGCTGCGGAAACGGCTTAACGAGCTTCCTGCAGACAAAAACAAGGAAATTATATGTTACTGTAAAATTTCTTTAAGAGGGTATGAAGCAGCACTTGTACTTAAGGCTAACGGGTGGACAAACGTAAAAGTTATGGAGGGCGGAATTATGGCCTGGCCCTATGGAAGAGAGAAATAAAGAAAGGGGGCTTGGACAAAAAATGGATATGTCAAAACGTGTCAGTAAGTTGAAAAAATCTGCCATTCATGAAATGACCAGACTGTCAAAACAGTACGATGATGTTGCATTTCTGTCGTGGGCTAAACCTACAACCGGAACACCTGAATATATAAACCGGGGAGCTGTAAATGCTATAAAAGAAGGCCTGGCAGGAGGTTACTCTCAAAATGAAGGCTTATCTGAATTAACTGAGGAAATTGCAAACAAGCTCAGGAGAGATAATAAAATTAATGCTTCTCCTGACCAAATTATAGTAACGGTCGGAGCAATAGAAGGCTTGGCATCAGCCGTTATGTCGGTATTAGACCCTGGCGATGAAGTGATAATGCCTACACCCACTTATTCCACTCATATTGCGCAGGTAAAGCTTGCTTCTGGAAAGCCTGTGCTTGTTCCATTAATTGAAGAAGACGGTTTTGCGCTTGATATCAAAGGAATAGAAAATGCGATCACGCCAGAAACCAGGGCTATTCTGTACTGTTCGCCTAATAATCCAACAGGAACTGTATTTGCAAAAGAACAGTTAAGACAGTTGGCTGAGATTGCATGGACATATAATCTAATGATCATTACCGATGAAGCTTATGAATATTTTACATATGACGGCGCAAAGCATTTCAGTATAGCCGCTATTCCGGAGATGCGAAAACACATCATCAGCTGTTTTACGTTTACTAAAACATATGCTATGACAGGTTGGAGAATTGGTTATCTTCATACTTCAGAAGAACTTATCCCACAGATAAAAAAAGCGCACATTCCTTTTACAATTTGTGCTCCGGTTGTTTCACAATATGCCGCAATCACTGCACTCCAGGGAGACCAGTCCTGTATTTCAGAATTCAGGAAGCATTATTTACGGGCAAGAAATCTTATGTGTGAGCGCCTTGATCGTTTAAATTCAGTGTTTGAGTATGTCAAGCCTGAAGGTTCCTATTTAATGTTTCCCAAAATTCTGGACGAAAAAGGAAAGGATTCTTTAGTTTTTTGTAAAGAGCTGTTAAAAAAGGCTAAAGTTTCAACAACACCCGGTATTGCATTTGGGCCTACAGGTGAATCACATATAAGGCTTTCTTTCTGTGTTTCAGAAGATATGATAAACAAAGCATTTGACCGTATGGAAAAATATTTCTTATAATAATAAAGGTACAGTACAAGCAGTCTGCCATTTTGTCGATGAATCGCTTATCCAGGCTGCTTAGGATAAATAAGGAAGTTTAGGATATTTGCTATGAGAGGATTTGTTCATGTTTATACCGGAAATGGTAAAGGTAAAACCACTTCGGTATTAGGAATGGCTGTACGAGCATCAGGCCATAATAAAAAAGTCTTTATTGGACAGTTTATGAAGGGTATGGAGTACGGAGAAAATCTTTATTTCAAAAAAGATAAAAATATATTAATTAAGCAGTTCGGCTGGGATAAGTGCATTAGGAAGGATGAAGTTAACGATACACACAGAAAAATAACCGGTGCCGGACTTCGGGAATGTAAAAAAATAATTCAATCGGATAAATACGATATTGTGATCCTTGATGAAGTAATTGTTTCCGTATGGTTCGGCCTGGTTACCGAAGAAATGGTACTGGATATTATTAATACAAAACCGGAAAGGCTCGAATTGATTCTAACCGGTAGATATGCAACAGAAAATATTATCAAAGGAGCTGACCTTGTAACTGAAATGAAAAGTTTGAAACATTATTATGACAGGAATATTAAAAGCCGGGTAGGTATAGAATATTAAAGGAGAATTTTTTTTATGTATAATAAATTAAAAACGGAATTTAAGAAAATTATTGAAGAAAATTGTTTAATGAACTCAAGAATAAAAGTAATGTCAAGAGTTCTGAGTAAAGAAGAGGCTATAGGAAAACCGGAACACGATGATTATCCTCTGCTAAAAGGCAAAGAAAACCTGATGGAGTCCGAGTTTTGCGGCTCGAAAGGTGCAGCATATTCTGATATGTGCGGAAATTTTTCAGGTACTTTAAAAGATGTAATAGAATTGAAACTTGATAATAATTACAGAAGAGCTGTATTTGTTTCTTCAATTAATGCCGTATTGAAACATTTGGGATTAATAAACAAAACCGAGCACTGCAGAAATGAAGGGCCGGTAAACTGCGCTGATCACTTAACTTATTTCCTGAAAGAAAATTATCCCGGTCATACAGTTTTGCTAATAGGATTTCAACCGAGATTTGTCGAAGTATTAACTGAAAATTTTAAGACAAATATTATAGACCTAAATCCGGATAACATAGCAAAAAAAGTTAATGGGGTCGAAGTTTTACCCGAAGAACATACGGATAGGATGATAGAGGAAAGTGATCTGATTTTTGTTACAAGTTCAACCTTTGTTAACGGAACTGCACCAAAATTCGCAGTAACTGACAAACCAAACATTTTTTATGGAGTTACCGGGGCAGGCCCGACATATCTGTTAAATCTTGAAAGATATTGTTATCAATAACAAACTAATTTAGTCAGTAACAAAAAGAAAAAGGAGTTAATACATGGTAGGCAGGCCATTTAGGAAAAGAAAGGTTATGGCTGAAATTGTTGTCGATTACTTTAAACCGAGAGGAATTCCACTGCGAGAATTAAGCGAAGTTATCCTCGAACTCGACGAGTTTGAAGCGATAAAACTTGCGGATTATGATGAAAAGTATCATGCGGACGCTGCAGAAAAAATGGGGGTTTCGCGTCAAACTTTCGGAAACATTATAAAATCAGCCCGGAAGAAAATTGCAGATGCTCTGATTAACGGAAAGGCAATAAGAATAGAGGGTAGAGAAATCAGCTTTGATAACAGTGATGAAAAGTTTGACTACAGGCCGAGGCACGGGAAATGGTTTCGCGGGGGACGAAAATAGGTTAACTTTTAAACTGTAACAAAAAAAAATAAATTTTGAGGATTAATAATAGATAAAGGTAAAAAAATGAACATTGCAATAGGAAGCGGAAAAGGCGGTACAGGCAAGACGACCCTCGCAGTTAATTTATCACATTATTTAAAAAATAAACCTGATATCGAACGTCAGGTTAGCCTTATTGACTGTGATGTAGAAGCACCTAATGACAAACTGTTTTTAAATGATCCGTTTTTAAAGGAGGAAAGTATTGAGGATTTAAGACCGGAATGGAATAAGGATAGATGTAAAGGGTGTGGAAAATGTAAGGAAGTATGTAAATATAATGCCATTGCAAGACTTCCTGATAAAACTTTAATTTTTAAAGAATTATGTCATGCATGCGGTGCATGTCATTATATGTGCCCCAATAACGCGATATCAGAAGAGTCCTATGAGATAGGAAAACTTTATAAGACGGAAGATGACGAAGATCTGTTTTTTGTTTATGGTAAATTAAATATTGGGGAAGTTGCCTCTCCTTCTGTTGTAAAAGCAGTAAAAAAGAATATAAAGCATAAAAGAATTAATATTATTGACGCGCCGCCGGGCACCGGCTGCTCTGTTGTTGCAACATTAGATGATACAGATTTTGCGATTCTCGTTACCGAGCCGACACCTTTTGGCCTTCATGATTTGAAACTTGCAGCTTTAATGACTTATAAAATGAAAATCCCTTTCGGAGTAGTAATAAACAGAGCAGATAAAAATGATTTGATTATAACTGATTTTCTGGACAAATATCAAATTCCGCTGCTGGGCAAAATACCATTTAATAAAAAATATGCTGAAGCATATTCCAAAGGACAGATATTATTCAAAGAATACCCTGAACTGGAAGAAAATTTAAACGAAATATTTTATAAAACTTTAGATTTAAAAAATTCACAGCCTAAAGAAATAGAAAAAACAGACTTTATAAAATTTAAATCAGAAGAAGAAATAGATGTAAATAAATATTTCACCGATAAGTATAAAAGCCGGAATATCCCTGAAAACAAAAAGGAGCTGATGATAATAAGCGGAAAGGGCGGAACCGGTAAAACAACTGTAAGCGCGGCCTTTTCTGTATTGGCTAAGGAACGGAAAAACGTTTCAGTATTTGAAGACTGCGATGTAGATGCAGCCGATTTGCATCTGCTATTAAACCCGGAAGTTTTAAAAGATAAAGATTTTTCGGGAGGTTCTGTTGCTGTAATTAATTCAACTGCCTGCACAGGTTGTGGTATTTGCGTAGAAAAATGCAGGTTCGATGCAATAGATTATACAGCTGATATGAAATTTAAAATAAATAAATTGAAATGTGAAGGTTGCGGCTTTTGTGCCCTTGTCTGTCCGCATAGCGCTATAACCGAAAGAGAGGAGGTAAATGGAAGGGAATTTATTTCAGATACTGAATATGGCCCTATGGCTCATGCCGAACTGGGAATTGCAGAAGAAAATACAGGAAAACTTGTTGCTTCTGTAAGGAAAGAATCAGATGAAATTCTCGATAATTTGAACTCAAGCTTAGTTATAGGTGATGGTCCTCCTGGGGTAGGATGTCCGGTAATTGCTTCTATTACCGGCATTAATCTTGGAGTTGTTATAACAGAACCTACTGTATCGGGGATGCAGGATATGGTCAGGGTGCTGCAGCTTACTAAACATTTCAATATAAGAACAAAAATTATAATAAATAAAGCTGATTTAAATTTGAAGATGTCAAAAAAAATCAGGCTTTCTGCAGCCTCCTTCAATTCTGAGATCATCGCTGAAATTCCATTTGATAAGAATATAAATGATGCTTTGGTTAACGGAAAGACTATAGTTGAACACGGAAAAGGAAAAGCTCTAAAAGAAATAAAAAAAGCCTGGAATTATATTAACAATAATTTTCTATAAATATACACAAGTGTATGCGATTTTATGGTTTTTGTCCTTCGTAAATGAACTCGGACATACACTTAATTTTTTTAAATTGACTTATTCCGAATATAAATAAATAAAGATGAGGTGAAAAATGAAAATAGCCATTCCAACAGCTCAGGGAAAACTTTGTATGCATTTTGGACATTGTGAAGTTTTCACTGTTTTTGATGTAAATGAAAACAAGCAGGTAAAAGAAACAAACCGGATAACTCCGCCGCCGCATGAGCCCGGAGTACTGCCTAAATGGTTAGGAGAACTTGGAGTTGATGTAATTATTGCAAGTGGAATGGGAATGAGAGCACAGCAGCTGTTTGCCCAGAACGGCGTGAAAGTTGTTGTGGGAGCAGATTCAGATACCCCGGAAAACGTAATAAGTGCTTATTTAAATGATACACTGGTAACAGGTGAAAATGCCTGTGACCATTAAAGGATTTATTAATGAAAACCTATTATGAATGTTTTCCCTGTTTTATGAAACAGGCTCTCAGAACCTTGAAACATTTTACCACAGGTGACAGTAAACACGATGAAATGATCATCAGGGATATCCTGCATGTATTAGGAGACATGGATTTTACGATGTCGCCTCCGGAAATGACCCGGGAAATATTTGATATCGTTGAAAAATATTACGGCAAAACAGGAGATGTATATTTTCATGAAAAGCGAAGTTCAAATAAATATATTCTTGATATGTACAGTGAATTGGAAGAGTTTATAGTAAAGTCAGAGGATCACTTTGATACAGCTATGCGCCTTGCTATTACAGGCAATATTATCGACTTCGGGGCTAACTCAGAGTTTTTAAATGAACAGATACATAAAGAGATAGACAATGCCCTTAAATATCAGGATTTGGATTCAGGATTATTAAAGGGTGAAATAGATAAAGCTAAAAATATCCTTTACATCGGCGATAATGCAGGTGAAATTGTATTTGATAAACTGTTTATTGAACAGCTGCAAAAAGAAAAAATTACTTATACCGTCCGAGGAAGGCATGTATTAAATGATGCCCTGATGGGAGATGCCAAAATGGTCGGTATGACTGAAGTAGTCAATGTTATAAGCAGCGGTTCCTCTTTTCCGGGTACGGTTTTGAAAGACTGTTCTAAGGAATTTGTTGAGAAATTTAACGAAGCTGATCTGATTATAGCCAAAGGCCAGGGAAATTATGAAACGTTGAGCGATGTGAATAAAAATATAATATTTTTATTACGGATAAAGTGTCCGGTCGTGGCAAGAGATATCGGACATAAAGTCGGCGGATTTTATGCGGGCAGAAAGAATTGAAAAATGCCTGCATGTAAAATAAGGAATAGGTAAAGCTCTATCCCGAATTTTACGAATTCTCGGAGATTATGTTTAGTAGCTGGAATATTATTCGGCAAAACCACCAATTATTCCACTACTAATCCCTTTTTCGCATATAAGAATGCCGGCATTTACGATTCGGACATTTGTCCTATAATCGTAAATGTAATGGGTATTTAAAGCTGGCATACCTCGTTTATCTGTTATATAGATAAATTAAATAGAAAAAAAAGAGGTACACCATGATAAAATGTAACACCAGCAGCT
>JAIPJT010000041.1 GCA_021733985.1 Victivallales bacterium
CGGCTCATTCAATTTCCCAATATAAAAACTTACTCTTATACGTTACTAATATATAATTATAGTCAAGAAGTACAAATGAAAATATTTAAAACCATAAAAACTATATATTTTTAAACATCTAAGCCTTCTATATCGAAGAATATTATTATATCCTATTATTATGCAAGATGTTATCTAACAACGACCCCGATTTACGTCTGTATTGTTTTGTTGTTTTTGTAAAAATTCATTAGTTTTCTCTGTTATATATTGTGCTCTGGCTGAACCATCAAAAGGAATGTTTTTTTTAATACACCAACTATTCATTTCAAGTACATCTACCTCAATTGGAATTGGAGCTATTCCTGTTTTCTCTAATTTTATAACGCTATCCTTAAGAATTTGAAGCCATTCATCATATGTATCTTCAATTATTTCTGGATCTGATACAAGAGATTTTAATATTTCCCATTGTTCTTTTTTGTAGTATCCTACGCCTACAGGGATTAATTTTTTCTTTTTTCCCATATTCTTTTTCTTTCCGATAACATCAAATTCAGCGGCGCGCGACCGTGTCAGGGCATAGCCGAAAAGGCGACGACTGACTAACGCGTTCGCTGGAATGATTTGTTACATATTTTTATATTTATTTTTTTCAATATTTTGCAAAATCTGAAATAGGCCATAGAGAAGGTGTTTATTTCTTACACTCCCTGTAAATTTTTCTGCTTTATCATTGTATGTTGGAAAGATATATTTATTATCAATACCTCTTAATAACCATTTCATGTTTTGATCTATTTCTTTAATAAAGTTATACAACTCCAGAGGTTCTTTAAGTTTTCCTTTTATACTGACTGTCCAATCAGGTTCTATAACCCAGCTTTCTTTAAAGAATAATTCAAAATTCTCAGATTTAGCATCTAATAACGGCATTGGAATTTTTGTAGTGGGAGGAGGAGTATCCATCATAAAAGTCTTGATGACATCAAATTCAAATAAAGGAAAGTCAATAACCAACTTTCTTATAAATTCAACAGAATCCCACCAACCTTTGTAATAATCGTGCTCACAATCTATTTGATTTTTCATTACCCATTTATCAAATGGACCCAGTTCAATCATGATTTTTATCTTTCATTGTAATCGCGGTGCTGACCGGCGCCGTGCACCGATAAAGCAAACGAAGTTTGGTTTATTGGTGCACGGTGGCCGGTCAAGCTCCTGGTTCTGGCGCGGAGCGCCGGGGCCAGGGGCTTGACGAAGTCAGCACCGCGATTCTCGGCGACGGAGTCGCCGAGAACAATTAGTTCACCTGTATTTTTTCGCGATAGCGAAAAAATATCAGGTGCAACGACCTTGTTAGGATTTTTTTATTTTTTTTGTTATTGTTTTTATTGCATCAATATAATCATTGTAATTAGGAATTGATGGATGTTTAATTGATTGAATTATTGCATTTTCTGATTTTATACAACTTTTATAATCAATATATAAATTACTCATTGAGTTGAATGCTTTTCTTGCTGCATCTCCTCCTATAATTATTATGTCAGGATTTAAAGCCTTTATTTCCATGTATATATTCTGTGAAATTACATTATTCCCACTTGCCACAATAGCATTGTAATCTTCGCGTTTTTTATTGTTTGATGTTGAACGAATATTGTAATATGCTATCTTGTCTAAAATATTTTCAAGTTCTTGATTAGCATAATATGCTGTTCTTAAATCACTTCTATTAGGTTCTTGATCATTTTGAAGAGAATCTAATAAGACTTTTATAAAAGCAATAGAATATTTTACCGTTTTTGTTTTAGTATTTCCCTTGTCATAAAACCAACCAAGAAGAGTTTCTTTATCAACATCAACAACCCCACAATCTTCATAACCATAAGGTTCTTCATTTATGAATAGTACCTTGTTTTTTTGAGTCCAATAAGACTTTGAAGTAGGACCATAAAACATATGATGTTTAATCTTTTCTGCTTCAATCAACTCTTTTGTTTTTTCTCTTGCATGTTTAAATTCTTTTTGCATTTTTTCTCCATCCTAACATCAATTTCACTTATAGCTATGGAGCGGAGCGTAATAGCTATTAAGTGCAATGACATGTTAGCATTTTATTTTATTCCAATCTTTTGCTCTAACACGACCAGTCTGGTAGTATGTGGAAACAAGTTCGATGAACTCCTTGAATTCTTCATTTTCTTTAACTATACGATCAATCGATTGCCAATCTACTTCAATTCTTGATCTTGCTGGCAACAATATTTCACTTTCACTTGGGTTTTCAGAATTGAGTAAAATAACTCCAATTCCATGTAGTGCAGACAGCATTCTTAACTCTTGTTCAACAGCATTTGTAGATAATGAAGTAGTAACTAAATATCCTTCATTAGCCCAACTTGAATTGCTGACAGCTTGAAAAAAACATTTTCTAGCATTTGTGCTATTTAGCTCTTTTTTTACTTCAAATGACCAAAGCCGCACATTTTGTCCAGAACCATGCTTCACGCATGTTCTGATTAGCTCGTTCCACTCTCTGTCAAGAGTTTGCATTGCAACTATATCTGGATGTAACCATTGATTACCACCACTACCATAACTGTTTTTAGAACGTTTTTCATCAATTCGCAAGCAATATAATTTATGTTCAGATTTAAGATAATCTATAAGCACTGGATACAAATCAAATTCTGAAAGTTTATGTTTTGAAATTGAAGTTGTTTCTTCAGCTGTTTCCTCATCTTCATCTTCATTGTTTTCTTTTCTATCAATTGATTCAATAGTTTTATCTGGATCATACCAATAAATTCTTGGTCTAGGCTTGTCTTGCCAAAAGATATGCTCATCTACTTTTAAAATTTGATCTTTTTGAACACCTATTTCTGCAACTATTTGCTGAATAAATAATTTTTCGTTTTCAAAACGAGGATTTCCTCTTTTTGTTTTATAGTCTTCAGCGAATATTTTTGTAATCTGTTCTGCTATTTGTCTAGCCGTAAATTTTGTTTTTGGATTATCTTTTAAGAATTTCACTATCCTTTTTGATTGTGACAGATTTTGCATTTTCATTCTTTATTTTTATGGCTAACAATTAGATTATACTATATTATAACAAATTTATAGCATATATCGTGTGATGTTTCAAGTAAACAGGCACAAAGCCAATGAAATTGGATTTATATGTTGATATTTATAATGGCATTATATTTTGTAGTATAACAATAAGGGAGTTGTTATTTAGGGATATTTGCGAAAAAGCGGTCAGATAACGGAGCAGTCTTTGCCGTACTATCTAAGTTGGGTGGAGGTGGTATATCGCTTCTGTAACATAAACCAGTTTTTGAAATAACTTATCAGTTTTCTAATCCCCAAGCCCTATATACTCATTAAGACCGAATATTATATTCATGCACTGGACAGCCTGTCCTGAAGCTCCCTTAGTCAGGTTGTCTATACTTGAAGTTACTATCAGTTTATTTGTCTCTGCGTCAATGGCAAAGCCTATTTCACAATTATTGGTTTGAGAGATGTGTTTAGTATCGGCCATAACATTTTCAGACAAAACTCGTATAAATTTTTCATCATTGTAATATTTATTGTAACATTCAGCTATTTTTTCGGCAGTTACGTTACCATTGAGTTTTAAAATTAAAGTCGAGTTCATTCCTCTGTTCATCGGAACCAGGTGCGGTATAAAATTGATTTTAACAGGCATTTCGGCAGCCTTCGATATTTCCTGTTCTATTTCCGGTTGATGCCTGTGGCCTACAGGAGAATATGCCCTGTAGCTCTCATTGCATTCTGAAAATAAATAAGGCTGCTCAACTTTTCTGCCGGCGCCTGTCACTCCGCTCCCGGAGCAAATAACAATATCTTCAGTCAAAACCAGATTTTCCCTGATCAGCGGAAGTAGCGGCAGTAGTATCGAAGTCGGATAACATCCCGGGCAGGCAACCAGTTTAGAATATCTAATTTTCTCTCGATTTATTTCCGGAAGACCGTAAACGGATTCTGTTAGCAGTTCAGGAGCCTGATGTTCAATTTTGTAATATTTTCTGTAAACGTGTTTGTCATTCAGCCTGAAATCCGCACTTATATCTATAATTTTCCTTCCGGCCTTAAAAAGCGGGACGGCAAATTCCGAAGCCACTTTATGCGGTAGGGCAAGAAAAAAAATATCGATACTGCTCCTTAACATTTTGCTGATATTCGGTGCCTCAAATTTATGATCGAGATCACCGAAGCGTGGAAAAATTTTCAAAATAGGGCAATCAGCATATTGCCTTGAGGTAATAAGCTGCAAATTACAATGCGGATGCCTGTTAATTAGTTTTATCAGCTCTTCTCCGGAATATCCGGATGCTCCTATGATCCCTACATTAACAGAATTTCCCATAAAGCTTAAATATTTCTTTTTTTAATAGCTAAAGCGGCGCATATTATAAAACCGCCCCAGGTGAATATTATTGCAAGGGACATGAAAATGATAGCACTGATGCTCATTGATTCCCCTTTCTTTTTTCATAAATTTCAGGAATAAGAACACTTATAATAACAATGATAAGTGTAACGCCCCAGCCGAAAATTATAACTGCAGGAGTTGAATAATTTCCATAGTTTCCAGTTATGTTGGATTTAAAATTTAAAAAGGCCATATATGAAAGAAATATCGGGATAAAATATTTCAGTAAAAACGTCCAGATTCCGCCTATCGTAAAATCCGATTTTCTATTTATATATTCCTTTAAATAGCCGATTTTAAAAAACCAGCATATAAAGATTATTTCTGCAATCCCGCAGAATATAATACCAAAACTATTCATAAAATAATCAACAATATCAAGTATGAATATTCCGGACCTGCAGGTGTAAATCAGTCCGACGGCATACCCTATTATGCAGAAAATTGTTGATGCTTTTTTTCTGCTTATTCTAAAATACTCCATAACGGTTGAACAGGGAACTTCTACAAGTGAAATTACAGAAGTAAAACCTGCAACCGTCAGTGCAGTAAAAAACAGACTTCCTATAAGCCTGGATGCCGGCATTAAGTTTACAGCAGTAGGAATAGTAATAAATGCCAGTCCAATGCCGCTTCCTGCAACTTCTTTAATACCTACACCCTGAGCTGTAGCAGTGTATCCCAGTACACTGAAAATTACAATACTTGCCAAAATACTAAAACCGCAGTTAACAAAGGCAGCCATAGTTGCGTTGTTTGCGATGTCAGACTTGTCCGGAAGATAGCTTGAGTAAGCTATCATTATACCAAAGCAGATACTCAGTGAAAAGAATACCTGTCCATAGGCCTCTGTCCAGGTGCTGAACTCAAGGATACGGTCAAACCTTGGTTTGAACAGCCAGTCAAGGCCGTAACCTGCTCCTTTAAGAGTAACAACTTTAATAAGCATTATTATAACGAGGATAAATAAAATAGGCATAAAGATTTTAACTATAACTTCTATGCCTTTCTGAATCCCGCTGAAACAAACAAGCCACACACCTATCCATAAAATTGTCAGAAAGATCAAAGTATTAAAATTAATACTGCCAAAATCTAAAGGGCTATTACTTATTTTAAGAAAGCTTGAATAGAAAAAATCTTTTGTAGAGGCACCCCAGCCGAGTGTAAAGCTCAAAAATACATATTTTAAAAGCCAGGCAACAATTACAGCATAATATGTCACAATAACAAATGAAACAAACATCTGGAGCCACCCTAACCACTCCATTTTTTTAGACATTTTTCTGAAAGCTTTCGGTGGAGAAGATTTAAACCTGTGACCTATGGCCATTTCCAAAATTATTATTGGAATCCCGGCAGTTATCAGTGCAAAAAAATAAGGTATCAGAAAGGCTCCGCCTCCGTTTTCATAAGTAATATACGGGAAGCGCCAAAGGTTTCCGAGACCTATGGCAGAACCGATGGCAGCTAATAAAAAACCGGCCCTGGAGCCCCAATTTTCTCTCTTATGTCTCATAGTTTATTCCTTTTTTTTTGCAAAAAATATTAACTGCATTAAAGTTCATTTTCAATTAAGTAAAAAAAATAACATAAAAAAAGCCGACATTCGTCGGCTTTTGATAAACAAATAAAAAAAATTGGGGAATTAACGCTTTGAGAACTGAAATCTTTTCCTTGCTCCCGGCTGTCCTGGTTTTTTACGTTCTTTAACTCTTGCATCTCTTGTAAGCATTCCTGCATTTTTAAGAACAGAACGTAGATCCTCATTATACTTTACTAATGCTCTTGCAATACCATGTCTCAGCGCTCCGGCCTGACCAATATTCCCGCCGCCTTTGATGTTCGCTGAAATGTCGAAATGTCCAAGAGTTTCAGTAGCTACGAATGGTTGTTCTATATAACCTTTAGAGGCATCGGACATAAAATAATTATCGATATCTCTGCTATTTACAGAATATTTACCTGTACCAGGTTTAATTCTAACTTGTGCTACAGCATTTTTCCTTCGGCCTGTTGCCCATATTATATCATTTTTTGCCATATGATTTTACACTCCCTTAAATGTTAAATGTGACTTTTTCAGGTTTCTGAGCTTGATGAGGATGTTCATTTCCGGCATAAACTTTCAGTTTCTTAAAAACTTTACGTCCGAGTCTGCCATGAGGAAGCATTCCCCATACAGCATCTTTCACAAGGCGTTCAGGATGTTTCTGCCTGACTGTCCTGGCATTTTGCTCTTTCAAACCGCCTCTGTAACCGGAAAAATCAGTATATTTTTTCTGAGACTCTTTTTTGCCGGTCAATAAAACCTTTTCAGCATTTATTACAATGACAAATACTCCGGTATCAACATGAGGAGTATAAGTCGGCTGGTCTTTCCCCCTTAAAGCATAGGCAATTTTTACTGCTAATCTGCCTAATGGAACGCCGCTGGCGTCAACAAGTATATGCTTGCGTGAAATTTCTTCATTTTTTGCTAAATATGATTTCATTATTATACTTTCCAGTTGAATTCAGTAATTCTTAGATTAATGTTCTTTATTATGATTCGGGACTTAAAAGTTAATTAAATTACAGCTTTTTAGTTTTTTGTCAAATTGTATTAATTTATTTTTACTAAAAATGATAACATATATACAAAATTTTAAATTTTAGGTTAATATAAATTTTATTATATTAAAAATCGAAATATTGGAGGATTGATGGTTAAGCCCGTTGCTATATTAATTATTTTTGTGGTTTGCAATGCAACTGTATTGGCTGCAGGTTCAGAAAACAATAAAGGTAAAAGCAAACTACCTGAAAATAAGCCCGCTGAAAAGTTCGATTCAAAAATGGACAATTTGGAAAATCAGAGAAGAATGCTTTCAATGAAAATTTATCAGCTTAGGATAAAACTTATAAGTGAAGATACGGATCTGTTAATGCTCCATAACCAGATAATGAAACTTCACAAAAAACTTGCAATAGCATTAAACAGCAATGAAAAGATGAAAGAACTTTTAAACAAAGCAAATAATGTTGATATGGAGATAAAAAAGCTTATAGAGGGAAAAGACAAAACTGCAACTAAATCTGCAAAAAGCAAGAATTTTGATAAAAGCTCTGCACCCTTGCATAATAAACAGAAAGGTAAACAGTAAAAAATGAAGAACATACTTGTTACTGGAGGGGCCGGTTTTATAGGCGTTAATTTTATAAAAATGATTCTTGAGAAAGAACCGGGAATAAGAATCATTAACCTGGACCTTCTGACCTATGCCGGAAATCTTGAATCCCTCAAACAGGAGCTGGATAATCCGAACCATTTTTTTATACAGGGAAACATTGGAGATACTGAGCTGATAGAGAAAATAATTCAGGAATATTCTGTTGACAGTATTATAAATTTTGCAGCCGAGTCACATGTTGACCGCTCAATCAGCGACCCGGATATATTTGTTAAAACAAATGTTCTCGGCACCCTTAATCTCCTTAGAAATGCAGTCAAATATAATGTGAAACGTTTTTTGCAGGTTTCTACTGATGAAGTATACGGTTCTCTGGAAGACAGCGAAGAGCTGTTTACTGAGATAACAACAATAAAACCAAACTCTCCCTACAGCGCAAGTAAGGCCTCTGCCGACCATTTTGTTCGAGCATATCAGCATACATTCGGTTTAGATACTGTTATTACACGCTGCTCAAATAACTATGGTCCCTACCAGTTCCCTGAAAAAATGATTCCTCTGTGTATAAACAACATCCTTAATGACAAATCGCTCCCTGTCTACGGTGACGGCCTTCAGATTAGGGACTGGCTTTATGTAAAAGATCACTGTTCAGCTATATGGAAAGTATTTAAAAACGGTGTTTCAGGAGGTATATACAATATCGGTGGATGTAATGAGAAAACAAATCTGGAACTGGTCAAAACTTTATTAAAAATACTTGATAAACCTGAATCATTAATAACTTTTGTTAAAGACCGGCCCGGCCATGACAGAAGATATGCTATTGATGCTTATAAAATCATGAATACTTTAGACTGGAGACCATCGGTTACTTTTGAACAGGGCATAAAGAAAACTGTTGAATGGTATTTATGTAATAAAAAATGGCTTGAAGATGTAACGTCGGGTGCTTACAGGAATTATTACAAAGAAATGTATGACGGCCGATGATTACAGATTCATAGTGCTATTTCTGAAATGTATTCTTGTGTTTATAACCGATAAAGTTTCCTCCTAACCGGCTTCCCGTTTTTAACTTTATTATTTGTATTTTAGATAATTCTGTTTATTTTTATTACCTGTACTCCGTTGATTTAACACTTGTAATGTGAGCTTTTTTGAACCTTATAAAAGGATTTACATATATGTTAACTTTAATAAAACAAATTATTAAAAAAGTTTTTGTCGCCACAGAAGAAAAAGATATAAGAATAAAACTTTTTGCCAGAACAACTTTATGTATAATTATTATATTATCAGGTGTCGGACTTTTTAAACTTTTTTCATCTTTTCCACAGAAGCCTAAAATAAAGCCTCCTGAGAAGCTCCTCAAAACACTAATCACTGTACCGGTCAATATAAAGGATTACAGATATTCTTTTACCGGTTACGGCACAGTAAAGCCCCTGAACGAAATAAAGGTATCTTCTGAAGTTAAAGGGAATATTATTTACGAAAATGAACTTTTGGAGGAAGGAAACTTTGTTAAAAAAGGAACCGTTCTATTAAAAATAGAAAAAATAGATTATGAGCTTGCTTTAAAAGAAGCAAAGGCAAAAATTGATTCTTTTAAAATTAAAATAAATATGACAAAGCAGAATATAGAAGACGGAAAAGAGCTACTTGCTGCAAAACTCAGAATGCTGGAACTTTGCAGAAACGACTGCAGAAGAATGGGACAGTTGAGCAGGCAAAATGCTGTTTCCACAAAGAAATTTGAAGAAGCCGAGAAATATTTGACTGAAGCAAAACACAGCTACATTAAGGAAAAAAACCTAATCACAAACAATAAGCTGAAGCTGAAATCACTGCAGACGGACCTTGAAAGGGCAAAAGTAAGTAAAAAACAGGCTGCAAAAAATCTTCAGAGAACTGTCATAAAGGCACCGATTAACGGTAGACTTGAAAATATCAATGTCACCACTGATGAGTATGTATCCAACGGCACACCGCTTTTTGAAATCAACAGCAACGATAAAGTAGAAATTGATGTTCCTGTTGAGATAAAAGATGCACTGTATTTAATGGACTATTCAAATACGGGGGCACATTTGGAAAGCAGCTATAAAAAAAGCTGGTTTAACCTCATAAACAATATTTCTGTAAAAATATTTTGGACAGGAGACTTAAATTTATGTAAATGGACAGGCAAAATTGTCCGAATTAAAAATTTTGATGCGGAAACAAGAACGCTCATACTCAATATTTCACCTGTAAAATATATTGGAAAAAATAAAAAGACCATACCGTTAGTAGAAGGTATGTTTTGTAAAATAATTTTTACCGGAAAACCTATAAAAAACACTGTGCAGATTCCATGGGCGGCATTACAGCTTAATAAAAAGATATATGTTGTCGATAAAGACGGAATAGTTAAAGAGAAAACCCCTAAAATTATAAACTCTAACCAAAATACAGTTATTATATCATCAAAAGGGCTGGAAGCAGATAAACATATTGTAGCTCAGAGGATACCCGAAGATGTTGTAAACGGAACAAAAGTTAAGATTCTTACACTGAAAGAACAAAAACAACCGTAAAAGGGATTACGATTCTATTATGATTAAAAGTATAATAAAAGCTATGATAAATAACCCTGTCCTTGCTAATATCTTAATGCTTTTTATTCTTATTATCGGTTTTTTTTCCGCCCAGACAATGATAAGAGAAATCTTTCCTCGTTTTTCGCTTGATGTTATAAATGTCACAGTGCTGTATCCAGGGGCGGATCCTACAGAAATAGAAGAAGGAATATGTTTAAAGTTAGAAGAGGCTCTTGACGGAATAACAGGAATTAAAGAAGTAACTACACTTGCTAAAAAAGGGGTCGGCTCAGCAAAGATAGAGTGTAAAGAAGGTACCGATATAAGTAAAATTAAAGATGAGGTTGAGACTGAGGTTAATGCAATTACTACTTTTCCTGCAGAAGCAGAAAAGCCGATTGTGACAGAAGTTACTTTTAGAAGGGATGTTCTTTCCATAGCATTGTGGGGAAAAGTTCCGGAAAGGCAGTTAAAGGGTTATGCAAGAACTATCGAAGATGAACTCTTGAGCATTGACGGAATAAGTCAGATAACGATTCATGGCCTTAAAGATGAAGAACTCGCAGTAGAGGTCCCGGAAGAAAGCTTAAGAAAATACAATCTCACTTTCAAAGAAATAAAGTCTAAAATTAATAGAAGCGGGATTAACCTTTCCGTAGGAACCATTGAGAATAAATCTGAAGATATTGCTCTGAAAATATCAGGAAGAAGGTATCAGGCTAAAGATTATCTGAACATTCCTATAAAAGTTAAAGATAACGGAACTTTGATTACTTTAGGAAAAATAGCGAGAATTAAAGATACTTTTGATTCGGATGAAAAGTCCCTGATTCTCTACAATGGACATCCCTGTGTACTTATTTCCGTATATAAAACTGAAGATGAAGACGCTGTAAGCATTTCAAATAAAATTGATTCATATTTAAAAACAAAAAGACTTCCGCCAACACTGCACCTGGCTAAATTATTTGACAATTCAAGATTTATTGTTGACCGGCTTTATGTTTTAAAAAAAAACGGACTTATCGGCCTCTGCCTGGTAATTGTGATTCTATGGCTTTTTCTGGATATGCGTCTAAGTTTCTGGGTTGGTATGGGGATTCCGATTTCTATTGCGGGAGGCCTGGCTATTATGGGAATTTACGGGACCTCAATGAATATGATCACTATGTTCGGCCTTATCATGGTACTTGGGCTGATTGTTGATGATGCAATAGTTGTCGGGGAATCCATATATGATAGAAGACTGAACGGAGAACCTGAACTTAAAGCCGTCATAAACGGTACAGCCGAAGTCACTATGCCTGTAATAGCTGCTGTTTTGACTACTATTTTTGCTTTTATCCCGCTGTTTTGTATCCGTGGAGTTATGGGTAAATTTATAGGTCAGCTTCCTATACCTATTATTGCAGCACTGGGGGTATCTTTAGTAGAAGGACTTTTTATACTGCCGGTACATTTGAGGCATCTTCCGGAAGTAGTTCCGATTGAAAAACAAACCGGCAGCAGTTTTAGAATTAGAGTAAGAAAATTAATTACGAATACCCTGAACAAAACCATAAACAGGATTTATGGGCCGTTTATCAAGAAGGCTTTATCTCTGCGTTATATAATTATTTCAATTTCTATTTTTGTAATGCTTATAATTTTCGGGCTGTATAATGGAGGAATAATCAAATTTATATTTTTCCCTGTATCAGATGATGATTTCCTGACAACTACAGTAGAGTTGGCTCCCGGTACACCTTTAGCTTATACAAAAAAAGTTGCAGACCATTTGCTTAAATCCTGGCAAGTCGTAGAAAAAAAATATGAACCTCAAATCGGGCAAAAACTGACGGTGGCCAATCTTTCAATGATAGGAGGAACTACAGGCTGGAAAAGTTCCCCGAAAAGCAATATTCTGGAAGTCAGAATAGAGCTGCTCCCCTCTGAGAAAAGGAATATACACTATAAAACTTTGCTTACTGCATGGCAGGATGCCTGTGGGCCGATACCCGGTGCTGTGTCAACTAAATTTAAAGGAAGAGAGCATGGCCCCGGAGGTGAGCCCATTGAAATCAGACTCCTCGGCAACAATCAAAACAATTTGAACAAAGCAGCCTCTGAAATTGTTGCAAAGCTAAAAACTATTGACGGGGTATTTGATGCACAAATGGATTATAAACCGGGCAATAAGGAATTTGAGCTTTCCATCAAAAAAAGCGCTTACCACATGGGATTAATGCTCGATAATATTGCACAGCAAATATATGCAGGCTTTTACGGAGTAGAAGCTCTTCAGATACAGAGAGGAAGAGATGAAGTTGATGTAATAGTTCAATATCCGGAAGAAAGTAGAAATTCAATTGAATATTTTAAAAATATGAAGATAACTACTCCAACAGGAAAAAAAGTCCCTCTATTAATGATTACCGATATCAAAATAAAGGAAGGTGAATCCAATATTCGCAGAAAAAATCGAAAAAGAATCATTGATGTTACTGCTGATGTCAATAACAACAAAGCAAATGCTGAAGAAGTTATTAATGATTTAAAAAAGAATTTTCTGAGAAAAATAGAGAATAAGTATAATGTTAAATATGTGATGGAAGGGCAGAGAAGAGAAAAAAATAATACAATGATCGACCTGGCTATTGGTTTCCCAATTGCTATGTTTGCTATATATTTCTTAATCGCGTCCCTTTTTAAATCATATATCCAGCCAATAATTATAATGATAACTATCCCCTTTGGTTTAATAGGCGCTGTTATCGGACACTTAATCTTTCAACTTCCAATAACAATGATGAGTATCTTCGGAATGGTAGCATTAGCCGGAATTGTTGTTAATGATGCCATTGTCCTGATTGAGGCTTTTAACTCACGGCTGGAAAAAGGATATACACTTTATACCGCACTTGCTGACGCAGGTAAACGAAGATTCAGGGCTATAATGTTAACCACTTTAACAACTTTCTGCGGTTTAATGCCTTTGATTCTCGGCAAAAGCCTTCAGGCCCAGTATCTTATACCTATGGCTGTTGCAATTGCATTCGGAGTATTGTTTTCAACAGTAGTAACCCTTGTCCTTGTCCCATGCTCTATAGCGGTTTTAAATGATTTCAGAAGACTTTTTTATTTTCTGGTAAAACTGAAATTCCCGACAAAGGAGCATGTCGAACCAAGGTATATAAATGGTAAAAAATAATTTTATTATAAACCCGGATAAATTTCACTTAAATAAAAACCCCATAACACGGGTCTTTATATTAATACCTCTGTAACTGTGAACTGCTTTGTTTATTGAGACAAAATCCAGTAAACTTTTTGAAGAATTCAGAAGCGGCCTGTTAAGTTTTTTCATCAGGTCTATTTCACTTAAATCTACAATAGCCGCAGTATAATTTTTCTTATAATGGATAGATTTCAGTATTTCTTCAGGAAAAACACTTTTTGTAATGATACCCGCAAGCATTGTTTCTGTAAATGCGGCAATAAATAAACCGGATATATTGCTTCCTACTATTTTTTCATTTTTAAGATTAAATATGAAAATCTGTCTTTTTGAATTAATTTGTACTTTTTTAATGCTTATACAGAAATTTACTTTTACTTTTGCTTTATAACGTTTAACAATCAAGGCAATTCTTATACCATCCGGCGAACAATAAACGTCATCTAATTCAACATCTGCTTCTTTTTGCGCAGCTCCTTCAATATGATATCTTATAAAATCTTCGGATATAAGAAACTCCCCCTTCCTAAGCCTTATTAGAAAATCACGTGTGAAATTGTCCCGGAGCAAGAGGGCGATTGAATCTTTATTTGAATCAATAAAATTTCCAACCAACCTTTTCAGTTTTGACACTTTTCCTAAAACATTTTTCATTTTGTATCATTCCATTAGTTAAAAAAAAATAAGCATGAATTTAGAAATTACTTTTGTTTGTATATAGTGATAAAAAAGTATATATTATGTATATTATATATACCATAAATTATAATTCCATTTTTATAAAATCTTTAATAAATTACATCTTAAGTTTCAAATTTCTTTATTAACTGTTTTAGTATTTTCTGCAGAAATTTAAAAAACTTTTTGCTTATTATACCTAAAAAGATTTGGTTTATTTATCCGTATCGAATGATATATGGTCGCAAAAATAAAGTGTATGTCCAAGTTCATTTACGAAGGACAAAAACCAATAAAATCGCATACACTGTGTATATTTTTTTATTAATAAAATAGGAGTGCCTTACAAATAATGACAGATGAAATTACAGTAAATACCTACAAAAACGATCAGCCTGTGAATATCGAAGACATAATGCATACAGCATACCTCCAGTACTCTCTGAGCGTAAATGTCGGCCGCGCTATTCCGGATGTCAGAGATGGCCTAAAAACGGGTAACAGGCGAATTTTATATGCTATGAAACAAATTGGTGTTACAAAATCTCATGCTTATACTAAGTGTGCTAAAGTTGTAGGGGAAGTAATAGGTAATTATCATCCTCATGGAGATCAGTCAGTCTATGATACTCTGGTCAGGATGGCACAGGATTTCGCAATGCGCTCCCCCCTGATAGACGGTCAGGGTAATTTTGGGAGTATCGACGGCGATCCGCCTGCAGCATACCGCTATACTGAATGCAGAATGGAACGCCTTTCCGAAGAACTGCTCGCAGATATCGAGAAAGATACCGTTGACATGATGCCGACCTTTGATGAAACCACTACAGAACCGGAAGTACTGCCGGCCCGTTTTCCGAATCTTCTCGTTAATGGCACTACAGGTATCGGTGTCGGAATGGCTACAAATATTCCGCCTCACAATCTGGGTGAAGTAATAGATGCGGTTATTGCACTTCTTGATGAACCTTCACTGTCCATACTTGAACTGATGGGATATATCAAAGGACCGGATTTTCCAACTGCTGCTACAATTCGCGGAATTGGTGAAATACACCGCCTTTATCATACCGGAAGAGGGGTAATCAAACTGCGCTCAAAAGCCGAAATACATGAGGTAGACGGAAAAGAACAGATAATAATAACTGAAATCCCATATGCTGTTAATAAAGAAAATCTTGTCAAAAAAATAGCTGATCTTGTCAAGGAAAAAAAGATAACCGGAATTTCAGCCCTAAGAGATGAAACAAGCCGGAGAGTCGGCATAAGAATAGTTGTCGATATAAAAAAGAATGCAATGGGCAATGTAGTACTGAACCAGCTTTTCGCTCATACATCCCTTGAAACAGGTATCGCCTGCTGCCTTCTGGTAATAGATAAAAATAAACCGAGGATAATGAACCTTAAGCAGGTACTGCAGGCATACATTGACCATAGAGAAAATGTCGTAACCCGCAGAACAAGGTTTGAATTAAACAAAGCTGAAGCAAGAGCGCATATACTCGAAGGCCTTCTTGAAGCAGTTAAAAACATCGATGAAGTAGTAAAAATAATTAGAGAGTCCAGAGACAGAAAACTGGCCGCGCAAGCATTAATAGACAGATTCAGCCTTACAAAAGTTCAGTCCAACGCTATCCTTGATATGCGCCTGCATCAGTTAACAGGCCTTGCTATCGAAGACCTTGAAAAAGAATATTACGAACTTTTGAAACATATTGAATACTTAAAATCAATATTAGGAAGCAGAGAACTCAGAATAGATATCATAAAAAAAGAATTGCTGGAAATAAAAAATAAATATGCCGATGCAAGAAAAACAGATATCGAAATAACTGACGAAGATTTCAGTATTGCAGACCTGATAGAACGTCATGCCTGTGTAATAACAGTTTCAAAAACCGGTTATATTCAAAGAGTGCCTACTGAAACATTTAAGACTCAGCATAGAGGCGGAAAAGGTGTCAGAGGCATGGAAACAAGAGAAGAAGATTATATTGAACATCTTTTTGTTGCTGACAGCCATGATCTGGTATTTTTCTTTACAGAGAAGGGTACAATGTACTGGCTGAATGTGTACGATATACCCGAAGGTACAAGAACCGGCAAAGGAAAAGCTGTCATTAATTTGATCAAAGTTGAAAACAATGAGCGCATCCGGGGAATGCTGACTCTGTCAAAAGAAGCTTTGGAGAATGAAAATCTATATATAACAATGGCAACAAAAAACGGTTATATCAAAAAAACACAGCTTCCTGCTTTCAAAAACTTAAGAAATGCCGGAATAAGAGCTATTACAATAGAAGATGGTGATACGCTTGTCGGAACTGCAATTACTGACGGCAGAAAAGAAATACTTTTAAGTACAGCAATGGGTATGGCGTGCCATTTTAAGGAAGAAGAAGTCAGACCTATGGGCAGAACTGCAAGAGGTGTAACCGGAATTAGGTTTAAACTGAAAAATGACTATGTTATAGGAATGCTTGCTGTTGAACCGTCTACCCCGGATGAAATAGTCGAAGAAGATGAAACCGAACCGGCTGAAACAGAAGTTATCGATACTCATCAGCAGCCTCAAATGCTCGTAATCACAGATAAAGGGATGGGTAAACGGAGCTATGTGAACAAATACCGTCTTACCAAAAGAGGCGCCAAGGGTGTTGTAAGTATTAAAATGCAGGATGATGAATATGTTGTCGGCACAGTACTCGTGGAAAAGGGTGCTGAAATAATACTTTCTACAAGGCAGGGGAACACCGTTCGTACATCAACAGATGAAATCAGGACTGTAGGCCGGGCATCCCGCGGAGTTAGAATAATGAGATTTACAGATCCCGGTTCAAAGATTTCCAGCATAGCAAAATTAATAAATGTAGATTTGGATGATAACCGGGAAGATTCAGTATCCGTTAATAATTCATCAAAAGCGAGTGAATCAAATGAAGAAAATTCGGATCAGAAATAGAGAATTAAATTTAACCGGTAAAACTATGATAATGGGAGTATTGAACTGTACTCCCGATTCTTTCTCTGACGGCGGACATTATTGTAATATTGACGATGCAGTTTCCCGCTGTTTGCAAATGCTTGATGAAGGTGCAGATATCATCGATATCGGCGGAGAATCAACAAGGCCTAATTCCGATTCCGTTGCATCAGCAGAAGAATTGTCAAGAGTCATTCCTGTAATTAAAAAGGTGAAATCAAACAAACCTGAAAGCATAGTAAGCATTGACACCCGGAAACCCGAAGTCGCTGAAGAAGCAGTTCGTAATGGAGCTGATATTATTAATGATGTAAGCGGGCTGAAATATTCTGTCAGAACAGCTGATATCGCCGCAAAACACAAAACCGGCCTTGTGCTGATGCATATGAGAGGTACCCCGAAAACCATGCAGAAAGAAATATCATACAGCAGTCTGTTAAATGATATCAGGGATTATCTCGTTTCCTCTGTAAAAATAGCTAAGGATGCAGGCGTTGAAGACAGTCAAATTATAGTTGACCCCGGTATAGGCTTCGGGAAAACGCTGGCTCATAATCTTGAAATTCTTTCCAACATCACATTTTTTAAGGAGCTGGGTTATCCAGTGCTTGTCGGACCCTCCCGAAAAGCCTTTATCGGTTCGCTTCTAAATGAACCCGACCCGCTAAATCGTGACTGGGGAACTGCCGGTGCTGCTGCTGCGTTAGCTCTTCAGAATACAGATATAGTGCGACTTCATAATGTAAAGAATACCCTGCAAACCCTGAAAATTTTTGAAACTGTATTAGGCATTTAGTTTAACCTGATCCGGTAGTTTATGTTTAACATTAAACAGATAATAAAAAAAATTTTATATCGGTGAATTCTGTAATTTTTCAACTATATTATTTTTAAATGCTAACCAGTTGAAAATCTATAAAAATAAGTTACTTAAAGCCTTTGTAAAGTTCAAATGCATAATTTGCGTTAAATTACCAATAATGACCGGGAGCAGGTTTTGAATACAAAAATTTATTATACAAATTCAGAGGAAGAAACAGAAAAAGTTGCTGCCCTGCTTTCAAAGCATATACCATTCGGGAAAGCTGTCGCGCTGCATGGGGACCTGGGTACAGGGAAAACGGTATTTGCACGCGGCTTTATTAAGGGTTTCAGGATTGGCGATATAGTTTCGAGCCCCACCTTCACCCTGATTAAGGAATATTCTGCAGATAAAGACCACTGGATATATCATCTCGACCTTTACAGAATAACAGATGTCGAGTCGGCACTTGCTTTTGGAATTGATGAATATATTAATGATGAAAATGCAGTTGCCCTCATAGAATGGGCTGAAAGAATAGATGAAATATTACCGGAAGATACAGTCCAGATAAAAATCGACAGCATCCACCGGCAATCCAGAAAAATTACAATCGAGTCAGAATTTTCTGAAAATCTTCCGGAAAACTGCTGACAATATTAAGCGTTTTTCCAGTAAATGGATGTGAAAAAGTTAACTCACCGGCGTGGAGCATCTGCCTGCTGACACTTATCTTCTGATTTCCGCCATAAGTGCTGTCTCCCAGTACCGGTGACTTCAAAGACGCTAAATGTACCCTTATCTGGTGAGTCCTCCCTGTTAATATATTTACTTTCAGTAAAGCTGTAGGAATATTGTCTATACACCCTTTTTTTATCACTTCATAAACAGTCACAGCTTTTTTCCCGTTTTTCCTTTCGACTACAGCCATCTTTTTCCTGTTAACAGGATGCCGCCCTATTAAATTTTCTATCATTCCCTTATCTTTTTCAGGAACTCCGTACGTCAAAGCATAATATGTTTTTTTTACTTTCCGTTCGGAAAATAATGCGGACATTCTATTTTTACAAATAATATTTTTTGCAATTACCAGACAGCCTGAAGTATCCTTGTCGAGACGATGAACAATTCCGGGACGCAGAGCCGCAGTAACATCCGAGCTGTCTACGGCAAGCTTCTCTGCAAAAGCTTCATCTCTACCTAACAATGCATTTACTACAGTACCCTCCCTGTTTCCTGCAGCAGGATGAACAACTACTCCGGGAGGTTTGTCGATAACAAGCAGATTATTGTCTTCAAATAAAATGTCAAACTTAAACTCCTCAGCTGTAAGTTCTATTTTATTAACTTCATTCGGCCAGGACACTGTAATGCAGTCACCTCCTGAAACTGAAGTTTTAGGAATTCTGATAAATTTACTGTTAACAGCAACGAATCCGTTTTTTATCAATTTCTGGATATAAGTTCTTGAATATTCTTTGAATTCTGAAGACAGAAAGGCGTCCAAACGTTTAAGCTCACAGCTTTCAGGAACCATTATTTTATTACGCAGTTCTGCCATAAAATTTATTTTGCCTTGGGAGCGCCTATTATTTTTTTATGTACAAAAATATAAACAGCTATAAGAACCGCAATACCGGCAAACAGCCAGATATAATTATGCACTATGAGTTCTTTGCCTTTATAGATAAGTTCAGGATAAGTCATCTCTTTTGAAAGTTCTCCGAAAGAATAACCGATCAGGGCCAGAACTGCACTCCAAAGCCCGGCCCCAAGCCCGGTGAAAAACGCAAATTTTGGAATAGACATTTTTGATATTCCTGCAGGCAATGATATTAATTGTCTAACTGCCGGTATCAACCTGCAAATAAAAGTAGTAATCTCGCCATATTTCCTGAAAAGTTCTTCAGCCCTTTCAAGAGTTTCTCTTTTAATAAAAAAATATTTCCCGTATTTATGTAGAAACGGCCGGCCGAATAAAAGAGCAAAATAATAATTAAAGAAAGCCCCTGCCAGAGATCCTAATAATCCAAGTATTATCACAGCGCTGAGGTCAAACAACGGCACTCCGAAAGTAAGTTCGCCGCGACAGGCCAGAAAACCTGCGGGAATCATTATAACTTCGCTCGGAAACGGAAAGAAAGAGCTTTCTACAGCCATCAGAATGAAAACTATAAAAAATCCCCATATATGGGCATACGCTGCAATCTGTTCAATATGATTAATCAAAAACTGAGTTTCACTCATCTCGGGCCCCTCTATTTATATAGTTAATAAAGCTTGTACAAAAAATTTAGTTACTGTATTTATTGCTATGTACTTTCTGCATGTTTTTCAATACTTCTTTCTGTCTTATAATTCTGGCTTCATCGTTTTTCTTTTCTATATCTCTTTTAATCAGTTTCTGCCTTTCTTTTAATTTAAGAATCTGTTTGGATAATTTAATATATCTTCCACTGTCTGCGGAAGCATCTGCTATCAGTTTTTTCATTTCTTTTGAATCCGGATATTCTTTCAATGCTTTTTTAAACTCACTGATCTGATTTTCAAAAAACAGTTTTTGCTTGCCTATCTTTATTCTTTCCTTTATCTTCCAGACAAGAAGCTTCAATTTATTAATCTGAGCCGGATTGTTTTCCTCATATGCTGTTGCAAGCTTCGTATAAGTTTTCTTTAAAGCATGTTCGAGAATTTTTATAGTCTTTAATACTTCCCTGACATTCTTTGGAGCAGAACTGTCTATCCTTCTGTCCAATTTAAGCTTTTCAGCTTCATTTTTGTATTTATTTGCCTGATACAGGTTATCAGAACTTCCTCTGTTATTTCCATTCCCGTAATTAAAGTCATTCAATCCACTGCTGTCCGCCACTAAATAAGCGGAAAACAAAATACAAAATACTGTCAGGTATGTCTTTCTGTACATATTTATTCCCTTTTTATTATAACTTTTACTTCAATGCCGATTCTATTAAACCCGGATTTGTATTTGGGTTAAATACTAAATAAAATACAGCTTTTAAATTTATCTAAGTATTTTCCAAAATCAACTTTTTAGAATATTTATCCTTTAAAATATTTTTACTGGAGTATTCCATCATATTATATTCGAAAGTGCCAAATTTAATAAATTCACCCAGGCAGTAAAACAATACAAAGTTATTATCATGTCTTCAACTTTAGAATTTTGTATATTACGAAAGCATCTCTCATGGAATTCATGTGGATTGCGAGTAGTAATTAAAATTGCTGGTAAAATTTCTTCGCCAGGTTGTCCTTTGACATGAAGCCAAGATAAAACCTCATCAGAAAAATGTACACCTACTGTCCCACGAAGAACAACAGCATTTTGTATAGAAACTTTTTCTGCCATTTTCCCAAAATTACGATTTAAAGCTTGACCTCAATGTCATTGAATTAGTATATTTGAGTTCATTTATTAGTATTATTAGTTACAGTAGATAAATTTATGGTTTTATCTTCAATTTCAAATCCTTCCATCTTGTTAACAGCCATTCGAAATGTGTTTTCAGATAGTTTTGAATTAAACATAATGATCTTATAAGGCTTCATCGATAGCCCATTTATTGGGATAGTATTCCAGGGATTTTATAATATACTGCCTATTCACTATTTTTTCGAAATGCATTGGGTCAACTCCCTGTTTAAAATATTGACCCCAAGCCCATCCGTGCTTTGTCATAATCATGAATACATCATCTCCTTCATGAATCATACCCTTATGTTTGAGTTTCCTATTCAAATACTTTTCGGCACCTTCAGGTTCAACTTTTCCATGTGCAACAATTGCAGGATTATAAAAAGGATTTAAATCTATAGCTATACCGTAGCTGTGTATTGAGTTTTTATTTGGAGACTGAGTGTCTTTTCTAAAATAAAAAGCGGATGTATTGTTTTTTCTGGTCGGATCATCAGGATGGTCTACATAGTAGCTTGGAAGCTTCATACTTTGAATCGGATATTTTACTTCAAAAAGTTCCTTAAATACTTTTACGGTATCTTCAGCAATAGCTTTATTAACTATTAACTCTCCAATATGGGGCTTGTTGTCAAATCCCCAATACTTAACTTTAAGGTATGATAACTGATCCATGGATACAGGGCACCCTTCTTTCCAGGACTTACCTGTTATTTTTTTTCTTATACTTTCAGGTAACGGCCCATATTCATCTTCCTGCGTATTAGCAGCACAAAGATGACCAAAAGAAAAAACAGCGCAAATAAATACTAAGCTTACCAAAATCACTTTCATGATAAATCCTTTATTTTGTTATTTAGTGCCTGAACGAAAACTCCTTATATTTCGTAATATCAAAGAGATATATGGATTTTATCTAACGAAGATTGTTTAATTAATTGTTGGAGTACACGATTTATCGTGCAGGTCTGCAATTAAGCACGAACAAGCT
>JAIPJT010000009.1 GCA_021733985.1 Victivallales bacterium
ATTAGCTGTTTAAAAGTAAAGAATATTATCGTGTAACATGTTGATATATAACAGCTACACAAATACACAAATAAACAAATAACCGCACCTTGTGCGATGTTTTGAGATAATTTTATTTATAAAATTTAGATAAAACCAATATCTGTTTAAGGGATTTTAATATGGAAAAGATAGAAATTACTATAGATAATAAAGTACTGCAGGCAGAAAAAGGCAGGACCATACTTCAAATTGCTTCTGATAACGGTATAGAAATTCCGACTCTCTGCCATAATGAAAAAATTTCAAGAACCACTTCCTGTTTTGTTTGTGTAGTTAAAAACGTTAAAACAGGAAATTTTTTACCTTCATGTTCAGCTGTTCCCGCAGACGGTGATATAATTGAATCTACATCTGATGAAGTAAGGGAGATGCGCAGAACAGCTTTGAATCTTTTACTTTCAGAACATACAGGAGACTGCGAGGCTCCCTGCACAATAGCGTGTCCGGCACATGCGCGGGTAGAGGAATATGTAAGAGCAGGCAGGGAAGGAAACTTTCTAAAAGCTCTCGAGATTATAAAGGAAAGAATCCCGCTTCCAAACTCTATAGGGAGAATTTGTCCCCGTTTTTGCGAAAAGGACTGCAGAAGAAATATTCACGATAAACCTGTTGCAATTAACGAATTCAAAAGACTTGCTGCGGATTTACATTATGAAGATTATAGGGAAGATCTCCCTGAGTTAACAGGTAAGAAAGTTGCAGTAATAGGCGCCGGGCCGGCCGGTTTGTCCACAGCATATTTTTTAAGAAAAATGGGAATTGAATCTGTTATATTCGAAAAGCTTCCAGAACCGGGGGGAATGCTCAGATACGAAATTCCTGAATTCAGGCTGCCTAAGAATATCCTTGAAAAGGAAATAAAACATTTTTATAAAATGGGAATTAAAATTGAATGCAACAAAGAACTTGGAAAGGATATTTTTATTGAAAAATTAAAGCGTCAGTATGATGCTTTAGTTGTTACTATTGGATGCTGGAAAGCATCATCCATGAGAGTTGACGGCGAAGGACTTGCCGAGAACGGTATCGGCTATCTTAAGAAAGTTGCTATGAATAATTACAAATACAAAGATCCCGGAAAAACCATAGTTGTTGGCGGAGGAAGCACTGCTATGGACTGCTGCCGTGTTCCTCTCAGGTTAGGCAGCAGGGATGTATCATGTTTTTATCGCAGAACCGAAAAAGAAATGCCTGCAGAAAGGAACGAAATAGAGGAGGCAATGGAGGAGGGTATAAACTTTAACTTTCTTACAGCTCCTGTTAAACTGAGAAAAAAGAAAGAGAAACTTATTCTTACATGTCAGAAAATGAAATTAGGAGAACCGGATGCATCAGGCAGGAGACGCCCAGTACCTATCCCTAATTCAGAATTTGAAGTTGAAGCGGATACTGTTATTTCTGCTATCGGACAGAAAACAAATGCACCCCAGGGACTGAAAACGAATAAATGGGGAGATGTTGATGTAGCGGAAGAGACTAACTGTATGGAAGATAATGTTTTCAGTGCCGGTGACTGTGTAACAGGAGCAGCTACAGTTGTAGAAGCTGTAGCCGGTGCCAGGAAAACTGCTTTGGCAATTAATGATTATCTGAACAGTCAGCCCCATACTGTACCTAATGTTATGAATGTTTCCAGAGGCCACTGGAGCCATCTAAGCAAAGATGATTTAGTATATCTGAAAGACCTGGATAAGTCTTCCAGGATAAAACCGCATTTTATTAATATTCATGAAAGACAAACTACATTTAAAGAGGTATTTCCTACATTTACGCAGGAAGAGGTTGTGGAAGAAGGGAAAAGGTGCATAGAATGTAGCTGTGCAGCTAAAGAGGATTGTAAACTAAAAGAACATTCAGAAAATTATGAGGCTGATCCTGAGGCCATAAAAGGCGAAAAAGTAATGTCCGGATATGACAACAGACATCCTAAAATCGTCCATGAACACGAGAAATGTATAAAATGCGGAATTTGCGTTAAAATATGCAGAGAAGTTGTAAATGAAAGCCTGTTAAGCCAGAAGCAGAGGGGATATAAAACGATTGTAGATACAGCTTTCGGCAGGGTACTTCCTGAGTCATGCTCAGACTGCGGTAAATGTATAGAGGAATGCCCGGTCGGTGCACTGCAGTGGAAGGAAAAAACTGTATAAAAAATATTTAGCACAACATCTATTTAAAGTTTTTTTTATAGTTGTACTGGAAGTTTATCTTGAGAAACTGCTGCCGCCGCCGAACTGGTCTGTATTCAGGTGCCTTGTTGTTTCCCGGCGGCCATATCTTGTATTCCACCAGACAGGGCTTCCTTTTGCTTTCTCGGAATATTTTTCATTCTGTATTCTATCAGATTCTCTTTTATCAATTTTATTTTTTAAGTAATCAGTAGTTTTGCATCCGCACAAAGCTGTAAGGATAAATAATAATATTAAAAGTTTAACTGTTTTTTTCCCTTTCAAAATCATAAAAAACCTCAGTCATTAAAATTAAAGTCCGGGGCATCTGTATCTATTGCTCCCGGTCGTTCCTGATTTGCATCACCGGGTTGATCTCCAAATTGGTCATTAAGCTGGCTGGCATTGAACTCTCTATTTTCTCTTGTGTTCCACCAGACATCACTGCCCTCAGCCTGTCCAATTTTATTTTCTTCAGGGCGGCCCTCAAACACACTGCATCCAGTATAAATAAACGGGGCCGCTAAAATTAATAATAATATAATTTTTTTTTTCATCTTTATTTCTCCATTAAAATTCTGTAATAAAATTATATATAAAAAATTTTATATTACAGCAGATGAGAAAGAATTTTTCAACATTTTATCTCTTCTGCATTATTTCAAAAGTTTTTTCGTCTCGTTTATTCTTTGAATTTGCTCTTTATTAGTGATTAAAAACTCTGATTCATTTTTTTATGCTTTTTTAGTAGCTATTGAAATTACGAATGTAAAGGCTCAGGCTGTTGGAAGTTTTATCATTTTTATATATTTGCGGTAAAAAAAATATTCCTGCTAATTTCCTTTATTCACCAGGTTCTATAAGGATTTCTCTTCTAGCACTTCCGATCTGAGGGCCTATAACTCCTCTGTCTTCAAGTATGTCCATAATTTCTGCAGCTCGGTTATAACCTATTTTAAGTCTTCTCTGGAGGTAGCTTGTACTGGCTTTACGCTCTTTTTTAATAATATCAACAGCCTGTTTAATGAGGTTTTCATCAATGGATGAACCACTTTCAGTCGCTGTATCATAATTCAGCTCGGGAGTTTCGTTTTCAGCTGTGCTGTTGTTATCTCCGCCTGAAGTAACGGAGTAGTCAAAATCCTGTTCCATCTGCTCTGCACAGTATTCAACGGTTCTTTCAAGCTCTGCATCATCAAGCATTGCCCCTTGAATCCTTTCAAGTTTTGCGCTGCCGGGTGGGATAAAAAGCATATCACCTCTTCCAAGAAGAGATTCAGCCCCTTTGTGGTCAAGAATTACCCGGCTGTCAGTAACTGAAGTCACCCTGAACGCAATCCGTGTAGGAAGGTTTGCTTTAATTACCCCTGTGATAATCTGGACGCTCGGCCTTTGTGTAGCAAGCACAAGGTGTATCCCTACGGCTCTTGCTTTTTGCGCTATTCTTGCAATCGAAGTTTCTACTTCTGCTTTAGCGGCCATAATAATATCCGCGAGTTCGTCAATTATTATAACAATATACGGTATTTTATCAGGTAGGGGGTTATTGTCCTCATCAAGAATCTGTTTTGATTTGTCGCGCTTGTTATACCCTTGAATATTTTTAACCCTCGCTCTTGCTAAAATTCTATATCTTTTTTCCATTTCATTTATAGCCCACCTGAGGGCAAGCGGAACTTTTTTGGGCTCATTAACTATAGGGGTGATTAGATGGGGAAGCTTTTTGTACATTTCAAACTCAACAACTTTCGGGTCAACCATAATAAGCCTTAATTCTTCCGGTGTATACTTGTAAAGCAGGCTCATAAGCAAAGTATTTACACAGACACTTTTTCCACTTCCGGTCGCGCCGGCTATCAATAGATGTGGAGCCCTTGCCAGATCAGTGATAACAGGTTCTCCGGCTACATTCTTTCCAAGAATTATAGGAAGCTCAGATGATGACCTTGTCCACTGTCTTGAATTAATTATACCTTTGAAAGAAACTAAAGAAGATGAGGTATTTGGTATCTCAATACCTACTGCATCTTTGCCGGGAATCGGAGCAAGTATTCTTATACTTTCAGCTTTCAAATCCAGTTTTATGTTGGATTCAAGAGAGCTGATCTTCTGAACCCTTATGCCTGGAGCCGGAACAACCTCGAGCCTTGTTACTCTCGGCCCGGTGACTGCATCGGTGACTTTAGCATTTACTCCAAAACTGTTAAGCGTATCCTGGAGGGTTTCTTTTGCTATGGCAATAATGTCTGCAGGGTCGCCGTTAACCTCTTTAATGTCGCTAAGCAGTTTCACAGAAGGAAGAGTATACCCCTTTTTTGAATTTACACGATGAGGTTTTTTTGCACTTGGACCCCTCTTTAATCCCTTTTTATCTTCAATATTGAAATTTCCGTTTCTGTTATAGTGTTTTAACTGAACAGGAGGTGCTTCTTCAGACTGAACGGTTTCATCATTAGTTTCCGGTTCCGGTTCCGGTTCTTTTTTTACTCGGGCTGCTCTTCTTTTTTCTATCTTTTTTCTACTTTCCTCAATATCTTTTACCTGGAGAACTGCGGAATTGAACGAATCAGTGTCAAAAGCCTTCTCTTCCTGCTTCGGTTTTTTTTCTCGTTTTAATTTTGAAAGCTTACTGAAAATTTTACTAAATATCCGGAAGAATTTATTTATACCTTCTAAAGTTTCGGCCTGCCACATAAAAATAGTTCCGGTAACGGTAAAAGCTATAGCCAGAATTGCACAGCCGACGGTACCGACATAGCGTCTTAAGATTCCGGCCGGCAGACTGTCAGTGGGAGGACTGGATAAAAACTGTCCTACAGTACCTCCTGAGAGTGCAGAAGCAGGTGAAGCTTCTCTGCCAATTCCAAGTTTATCCGTGAGATCAACAAAATTTTCGGGCCACATTGCAAAAAGCATACTAAATCCAATTATAAAAGAAATTGAACAGAATATAAATCCTTTTCGTTTATAGTACGGATTACTGCGAAATGATTGGATAGAAATAAGAAGAAAAAATCCAATTATCGGATAAGATGTTATCCCGAATAGAAGCAGCAGGTATTTTGAAAGGAAGGCCCCCGTTAAACCTATCCAGTTTTGTATTTGCCCCTGTACTCCGCCGTTCATCAGTGCAAAATCGTAGGGATTTACAGATATAAGAGAGAGGAAAGCCAACAGAAAAAAGAAACAGAAAAATATTTTCCAAAATAGTATTTTAACAGGACTGTTCCCGGTCTCCTGCTTTTTTCCGGCTCCTGTTTTCTTTTGAGTAGTTGCCCGAGCCTTGTTCTTTGTTTTTGCGACCATATCTTTTATATTATATTTTGGTTGAACTGAAACTGAAAGATAAATTATATATACTATAAATATATCATTTTTTTTGTTAAAAAAAAGTAACACACAGAACTGGATTTATCTGTATGGACAAGGAAATTAACAAATATCAATTTAGTGAAAAAACAAATAAAACTTGAATAATATCTTTTTAAAATTTAAATATTTATTTGCAGCCTATGATTATTATATCCCAAAATCTTAAAATTTCTGATAATGAAATAGAAGTTGAGCAAATTCCGGCACAGGGGCCCGGAGGCCAGAATGTAAATAAAGTGGCTACAGCAGTCCACCTCAGGTTTGACATAACTGCTTCAGCACTCCCTGAAAATTGTAAACAGAAGTTATTAAAATTGAACGACAACAGATTAACAAAAAGCGGTATAATTGTAATAAAGAGCCAGTGTTTCAGAAGTTTTGAAAAAAATAAAGAGGAAGCAATTAACCGTTTGATAAGAATTATTAAAAGTAGTTTTGAACCTAAAAGAAAAAGGAAGCCTACAAAACCGCCGTTGAGTTCAAACAGAAAAAGGCTTGATCATAAAACTAAACATTCATTGCAAAAAAAAATGAGGAAAAAGTTGATTATAGGAAAACAGGCTTATGAATAAAGATTTTGAAATTTTAAAAAAACTCATTTACGAAATTAATGACATCGAACATGCAGCCGCCGTATTAAACTGGGATCAGGAAGCTTTTATGCCCGAAAAAGGTATCAGTGACCGTGTAAACCAGATATCAACTTTAAGCAAGATTGCACATGAAAAGTTTACAACTGATAAAATGGGAGACCTTATAGAAAAAATTAAAGAGAAAATAAAAAAAGTAAATCCAGAGTCAGACGAAGCCAGGCTCATTAAGGTTCTTGACAGGAACTATAAAAAAAGCGTAAAGGTGCCATCTGAACTTGTTACAGAGATGTCAAAAGCAGCTTCTCTCGGTCAGCAGAACTGGGCTATAGCGAAACGGAATTCCGATTTTTCAGCTTTTGTGCCTTACTTGAAGAAACTTATTGAACTTCGTAAACAGTACGCAAAAATTTTTACTCCGTACGATCATATCTATGACCCTCTGCTGGATGACTTTGAACCGGGTTTGAAGACTGCGGATGTCAAGGAGATATTTAAAAAACTTAAACCAAGTCAAGCTGAACTTTTAAATAAGATTGCTGAAAAACAGAAAATAGACAATTCTTTCCTTTTCGGAGTTTATAATAAAAAAAAACAACGGAGTTTCGGGGCTGATGTTATAACAAAGCTCGGATATGACTGGAGCAGGGGCCGACAGGATACGACAGAGCATCCGTTTACTACAAATTTCGGGATAGATGATGTTAGAATAACAACAAAGATAGACAAGAATTATCTGCCGACAGGGTTATTTGGGTCAATTCATGAAGCCGGCCATGCAATATATGAGCAGGGGATAGCAAAGGAACTCGCCAGGACTCCTCTTGCCGAGGGTGCCTCACTGGCTATACATGAATCTCAGTCAAGGTTATGGGAGAACCTGGTAGGACGCTCTCTCGCTTTCTGGAAATACTTTTATCCTAAACTTCAAAACATTTTTCCAGAAAATCTTGACGGCGTTTCTCTTGAAAAATTCTATAAGGGTATCAATAAAGTAGCACCGACTATGATAAGGGTCGAAGCCGATGAAGCTACTTATAATATGCATATAATGGTTAGGTTCGAACTGGAAACGGCTCTTGTCGAAGAGACAGTCAATGTTAAAGACTTACCCGAAATCTGGAACCTAAAAATGAAGGAATACTTTGGTATTACACCGGTGAATGATGCGCAGGGTGTGCTTCAGGATATCCACTGGTCAATGGGGGCAATAGGATATTTTACTACTTATGCTCTCGGAAATCTGATATCGGCCCAGCTTTGGGAATGTATAAACCGCGATATTAGAGATTTAAACAGCCAAATAGAAAAAGGAAATTTCGACACTCTTTTACATTGGCTTAGAAATAAAATTTATATGCACGGTTCAAAATACGAACCCCAGGAACTTGTGGAAAAAGTTACGGGAACGACAATTAATCCAGCGCCGTACATTAGATATCTGAAAGCAAAGTACAGCGATATATACAGCCTGTAAATAGCAAGATAAAACAACTGCAGTCTGTATATTTTTTAAATTACTATATATATTGAATATTCCTAATTGTTCCGGCCTTACTGTTTTGTAATAAGTTTTTCGTAAGTAAAGTTCATTCCACTTTTATTATTTTTTTGAAAAAAGATAATAAAGTATTAAATTATAATACTGTAATAGTTTAAATTATTTAATTAAAATAAGGATTTGATATATGTGTTTAGCGGTTCCAATGAAAATTATTCAGATAAATGATGACAATACAGGAATAGTTGCGGCAGATGATGCCTCATATAAGGTAAGTCTTTCTCTCATTAAGGACCCTGTGGTTGAAGAGTTTGTAATTGTACACGCAGGATATGCTATTGAGAAGCTTGACGAAGAAGAGGCAAATACAAGAATAGACCTGTTCAGAGAGCTGGCTGAAGTTAACAGTGAGATGGTAAAACAGTAAAACAGCAAGATGATGAAAAGGGCCTCAATGTTTGCATTTTTATAATGTTCTTTTACTGATAAGAGGGATGGGGCTCCCCCTATCTCAGTGCTCACTGGAACTAAGTTCTGTTAACGTTCAGCAGAATTCTGATAAATACCAAATTAAATTGCAGTTATAGGCACGGGATTTAGATTAACATGAACAAATCAACTAAAAGTCAAATAATAAGACCAGGATCGGGTTTATGAATTGGATTATAAAGAGAATGAATGATGAAGTATATAGATGACTATAAGAATCCCGGGGCTGCAAGGAAAATAACTGAGAATATTAATACTCTGGCGGAGAAGCTCCCTGCAGCAAAAAGAAATTTCAGTATAATGGAGGTATGCGGCAGTCATACAATGGCCATTGCAAGGTACGGAATAAGGGAGTTGCTTCCGGAAAATATTTCCCTGATAAGCGGGCCCGGATGTCCGGTATGTGTAACAGATGCGGGTTATATTGACACAGCTGTTGAACTTTCCCGCAATGGAATTACCATAGCCACTTTCGGCGATATGATAAATGTTCCAGGTAGCGACACTTCCCTGGGCAAGTGCAGATCGGAAGGTGCAGATATTCATATCTGCTATTCTCCATTATCCGCCCTTGAACTTGCAGAGAAAAATCCGGATAGAGAAGTTGTTTTTCTTGCAATCGGCTTTGAAACTACAATAGCGCCATTAATGGCACTGCTCGAAACTGCTAAGTCAAAAAATATTAAAAATCTTTCAATTATGACAGCTTTCAAGCTTGTCCCGCCTGCCTTGGAAGCATTAACTTCTGACCCGGAATTAAAGGTGGATTCTTTTCTGTGTCCGGCACATGTTAGTGCAATTATCGGCGAACGACCTTATCAGTTGTTTGTAAAAAAACATAAAATTCCATGCGTTATTGCAAGTTTTGAGCCCCTGGACATTCTTTATGGTATAGAAGGTATATTAGAACAGGTTGTAAGTAATAAAGCTTTTGTAGACAACAGGTATAAAAGGGTAGTTAAACAAGAAGGGAATACTACTGCACAACATTTTATGGATAAGTATCTTGTGCCGTACGATGCCTCATGGCGGGGGATTGGCATTATACCGCGAAGCGGTTTAAAATTAAAAAATGAATTTGACGAATACAATACAGAAAAAAGATTTAATATTGAAGTTAAGCCGGGAAAACCGAATCCGGCTTGCAGGTGCGGCGATGTATTAAAAGGTAAAATAAAACCCTCAGAATGTCCGCTGTTTAGAAGAACTTGCAATCCGTTTCATCCTGTAGGGCCATGTATGGTTAGTTCTGAAGGAAGCTGTGCTGCTTTCTTTAAATATGTAAAGTAAATATGTAAAGTAGAAATTGTTTACGGTTTAATTATGACGGATAAAATTCAAATAGCCCATGGCGGTGGTGGTCGCCTTTCATCTCAACTGATAGATGACCAGATTGTTTCGAGGTTCGGCGACGGCCCTTTGAAAGGGTTGCCGGATGCAGCTTCATTACCTGGAATTAACGGTAGAATTATATATTCTACAGACAGTTATGTAGTACAGCCTATTGAATTTCCCGGCGGAAATATAGGCAATCTTGCTATACATGGTACAGTAAACGATATTTCCGTTGCAGGCGGAAAACCCCTTTGGATATCGCTTTCACTGATAATTGAGGAAGGTTTTGAAATGAGCACCTTCCGGAAAGTGCTTGATACAATAAAATCATCAGCAGAGGAATGCGGCGTAAAAGTTGTTACGGGTGACACAAAAGTTGTAGCTAAGGGGCAATGTGATAAAATTTTTATAAATACTTCAGGTATAGGTGAAGCTTTTTCAGAATTTACACTTAATAAAACAAATATAAAACCAGGCGATAAAATAATTGTTAATGGGACTGTGGGTGATCACGGAATGGCTGTCCTTACAGCGCGTGAGGGTATAAATATAATTAACGGTCCTGAAAGTGATACTGCATCCGTGCACAGGCTGGTTGAGTCTGCAAGAGAATTCGGGGGACATGTAAAGTTTATGCGGGATCCTACACGCGGGGGTGTAGCTACTGTCCTAAATGAAATTGTAGAAAATAATAATTTCGGGATTAAGTTGAAAGAAACAGAACTGCCTGTTTCTCCCGGAACTCATTCGATTTCTGAAATACTTGGTATAGATCCATTGGCTCTTGCATGCGAAGGTAGAATGCTTCTGGTATGTTCACCTGAAGTTTCAGAGAAAATTTTACAGAAATGGAAAAAATTCCCTGAAGGCAAAAAAGCAAAAGTTATTGGGACGGCAACAGAAGACCGAGGCATGGTTCTATTAGAAGCTGTTACCGGTGGTACACGTTTGGTTGATGTTCCGCTGGGGGAACTCCTTCCGAGGATTTGTTAATTCCGCAATTTAGTAACTTGACAAACATAATAAATCTGATAACTTGATATCCTATCAGCAGTTATAAAGTTCATTAATTAAGAAAAATTTAACTATGCATGAATTATCTTTAGCAGACTCTATGGTACAGGAAATTGAAGCGATAATGGAAAAAGAAGGCGCAGAAAAGGTATTTTCCGTCACAGTTAAAATGGGTAGACTGTCCGGAGTTGAAAAAGAGCCTTTTGAATTTGCTTTCCCAATTGTTGCAGAAGGAACAAAACTGGAAAAAAGCAAACTTATTATAGAAGAATCGCCTGTTATCGTTAAGTGTAAAGACTGTATGACCGAAACAGTTCTTGAAACCCCTTTCGCCAAGTGTGGAAACTGCGGCTCAAGAAATGTTGATTATATAAGTGGAAAAGAATTTTTAATCAAATCTTTGGAGATTGAATAATGTGCGAAGATTGCGGCTGCCATGAGGGCAATGAAAAAAAATATTTTGGACATGCACACAGCCATGTACATCATCATCCGCATACTCATGATCATGAAAGTGCAGAGAACGAAAGCAAAAATGACGCTCAAACCAGGGTATTGAATATTGAGCATAATATTCTTGCTAAAAATAACCATATTGCTTCTCATAATCGTGAGTGGCTGACAGAAAAAAATGTATTAACAATAAATCTTATCTCCTCTCCCGGATCAGGAAAAACCACTCTTTTGCAAAAGACTCTAAAAGAGCTGAAGGGGAAATTAAACTGTTCTGTAATCGTAGGCGATCAGAGCACTGACAATGATGCTAAAAAGCTTAAGGAGCATTGCGAAAATGTTTATCAGATTGAAACTAAAAGCTCCTGTCATCTGACTGCGGAACAAGTTTCTAAAGTACTGCCGGAAGTAGTAGACGAAAAAACAGAAGTGCTTTTCATCGAGAATGTTGGCAATCTTATATGTCCTGCTGCTTTTGATTTAGGAGAAAATTTCAAAATTGCTCTGCTCTCAACAACTGAGGGAGAAGATAAACCTGTAAAATACCCTGTTATATTCTCTGATGCCAAAGTTGTCATTATGACAAAAACCGACCTTATACCGCATTTGAACTGGGATGTAAAAAAATGCAGAAACTCAATAAGGCAGATTAATCCTGGCGTGTTTGTCTTTGAACTGAGTGCAGCCTCAGGGGAAGGAATGTCTGACTGGATCAATTATCTGAGAAGACTGTAAAAAATAAAATTATGGTTAACAGCAGAACCGGAAAAGATTTTTTTTATGATTCAGGTATTCTATTAGTAGATAAACCTTCAGGCTGGACTAGTCATGACGTTGTAAACCTGATTCGTAAAAGGTTTAAAGCAAAAAAAGTAGGACACTGCGGGACATTGGATCCGGCTGCTACGGGACTATTAGTTATTGTAATCGGAAAGGCGACAAAACTGAGTCAGAGATTAAGCGGCCAGGATAAAACTTATCGAGCTACTATCCTTTTAGGTAAAGAGACAGATTCGATGGACCTGGACGGGGATGTCATATCAGAAAGTGAAGACTGGAAAAGATTGAATCCATCCGAAGTAAGACTTGCAATCTTAAATTTCAAAGGGAATCAGTTGCAGATTCCACCTATGGTTTCAGCAAAAAAAATAAATGGGAAAAAACTTTATGAACTGGCCCGAAAGGGAAAAACAGTGAAACGGGATCCGGTACCTATTGTAATTAATTCACTCACTATAGAAAACATTGAACTGCCAACTGCAAGTTTTACAGTAAACTGTTCAAAAGGTACTTACATTAGAGTTCTAAGCTCAGAGATAGGTAAGAAACTCGGATGTGGTGCCGTTTTAAAAAAATTGAGAAGAATAGAATGCGGAACATCTAAAATAGAGGATTCCTATAGTATTGAAACTATAAAAAGCTGGGAACAGTGTGATTTGTCCAGAAACCTCATATGGTCACATAATATTACAATGTGAAGAGAAATTGCATAAAATTAATCATCAGCTGTGGTAAATAAAAAACTTTTCATAGAAGCTGTCTGATTGTACCAATTTGGACTGTTTATAGCAGCCGGGTATGGAAGCTTTACATTAAATAAACGCTATTTAACAATGAAACATATTTTTATCTTTGAAAAGTTGATAAAAATAAGTTTTGTATTATATTCAAATGGTTTGAATATATGTAAATTTAGTGGATAAAGAGGTTAACTATGTCCGGAGCTGGAAAAGGCAGTAGGCCGCGTAAAGTTAATTTTGAAAAGTTCAGTAGAAACTACGATAAAATATTTTTAAAAAGCAAAAAGAATAACAGACTTTCTGTAAATACAAAATAATCCTGTAGTCTGTTTGTTCTTCTTTTAATATAATACTGCTTTTCTGTCGTTTAGACTTAGGCTAACCAACAATTTAAATGGAATAAATGAACTGTATGGATTTTAATATTACTGTTCTTGGCAGCGGCAGTTCCGGTAATGCCATATTGCTATCTTTAGGGGATAACGGTATTTTGATAGATGCAGGTTTCAGCCGCAAAGAAATATTGACAAGATTAAATAAGCTTTCAATCCCTCCTGAAACCATCAAAGCAATATTGGTAACACATGAACATTCAGACCATGTTAAAGGGTTAAGAGTTACCGCTGATACCTTAGATATACCAGCATACTTGAATTATGAAACCGCAAAATTTCTTGAATCAAGAAATAAACTCTGTAAAAAAAAATATATTTTCGATTCAGGAACACCATTTAAACTTCTTGATTTTACGGTACATCCGTTCAGAGTCGCTCATGACGCTATAGATCCTGTAGGTTTTATAATATCTTCCAGTAATTTTAATATTGGTGTGGCACTAGACATCGGCCATATGAACACTCTCGCGAAATGCAGGCTCAAAGGTTGCCACTCGATAATATTAGAGAGTAACTATGATACTGAACTTCTTAATAAATCGAAACGCCCGTTAAAGCTGAAAAGAAGAATAGCTGGAAGATTCGGGCATCTAAGCAATGATGATGCACTAAATTCATTTCATGAGATTTTGACTGAGAATTCTAAAAACCTTTTCCTGGGCCATATCAGTTCAGAATGTAATAATCATTCTATTCTTACAGATAAAGCAAGAAAGAGGCTTTCTGAAATTATGCGTAAAGATATTAATTTATCAATATTAAGTCAGCATGAACCGTCAGGGCCGGTGTTAATATCATAATTGGTCAAGGAGCGAACAGGTTACATACTTTGCGGCCTTATTCGAACACAGCAGATAGCACCCTTTTCGGGCAACTGCTAATAATTCTTTAAAAGGTTATAAATTATGCAAATTTTTAAAAATTTACTATTCAGGTTTACTGCTTTTGCTTTCATTATTGTCATACTGTCTTTAATTTTTGTTTCTGCGAAGCTGTACCTGTTACTATCGGAAGCTTATAGTGGGATTATATCAAATACAGAAATTTCACATATAACAAGCGATCTGACTATCTTAATCGGATTTACATATTTTACTTCAATGGCAATTTTTTTGATAGGGATCTTTTTTATATTAAAAAATAGGCTGGCTCCTCTAAATAAAATACTTAAAATGACAAAAAAAATTGCCTCGGGTGATCTTACAGCTAAACTGAAATATTCATCAAATGATGAATTCGGCGATTTAACAAGATCGGTAAATCATATGAAAGACAGACTGCAGTATTCAATGGTAAAATTAAAAAACAGCCATGCAAGAGAGAAACAGGCTCGAGAAGAGGCAGAGAATGCGAATCAACTTAAAACAGAATTTCTGGAAAAAGTTTCCAAAGAGCTAAGATGTCCGTTAATGCCGATAGTCAACTATTCCAATGTAATTATATCCAGAATTAATAACGGGGACTATAATTTTAATCTTGAGAAAAAAATTAGAATTATAAGAGAAAGCGCTGATAATATAATGAATATAACTTCAAATCTGGATGAAGTATCACGTCTTGAAGCTGGGAAAATTGAATTAAATAAAACAGAATTTGATACTTCAGTTTTTATTGAAGAGCTGGTTAATCTTCACTATCACTCTGCTAATGAAAGGAAGCTTCTTGTGAAAACTGTCTACTCAAAGGACTTTCCTAAATATCTTTACACAGACAAAGAAATCCTTTTCCACATTCTTAGTAATATTTTAACATATACTATCCATTACTCCCCTGCTTTATCAGAAATAACTATTTCAAGCGATAGTAATGATAATAATATATTTTTCATAATTGAAAACAATATACCCGGTGCCCATATTGAAATAATAAGCCAAATATTCCAAAACTCAAATGAGCGTATCGCAAATATGACACTCCACTTGAGCAATGCAAGATTATTCGGTATTGTAAGTGCTATTTCAAATGCAGAATTTTTGAACGGAGCCTTAAACGCTGAAATTACTGAGGACAACAAGGCTGTATTCAGGCTGATATTTGATAAGTCATTAATTGCAGCAAGCCCGGAAAAAAAATAACTTATTTTGCATTAAGCCGTTTTATGAATTCTGAACCGGTCAAACATTCTACTCCTAAATCCTTAATATCGCGAATATTCGATTCTCCAATTTCGGAGGTTTGTGCTGAACAGCCGTCTATAATCATTGTAACAAAATAATTATATGAGAGGGCATCGAATATTGTGGCCCTGACACATGAAGGGTACTGAGTGCCGCATATTACAATATGCTCAATCCCCAGCCGCCGTAGAATTAAATCAAGTTCCGTCATAAAAAAAGCGCTGTAACGGTTTTTTACAATTCGGTATTCGCCGGGAACGGGCTGGAGTTCTCCTACAATTTCACATCCGTAAGTTCCCGGAACCAACATCTTGCTTTTTTCAAGAAAGTTTTCTAATCGTGTGAGCTCTATATCACTTCCGTCCGCTCTATACTCTCTGACAGCATGAAAAACCGGCAAATTTGCTTTTCGGAAGCTGTTAAGTACTTTCTGTATAACAGGAATGGTTGCTTTAGCCCCGGCGATTTTTGCAGAGGACCCAGGCAGTACAAAATCATTCTGCATATCAATTATTAATAAAGCGCATTCCTGAGTTTGGTTCAACATAATTTTAATTCTCCAATTACTTATTTATAGTTTATTAGGAACAATTTAGAATTCAGGTAAAAAAGTAGTGTGCATGAGAGCAGCAGAGCATACTTGCTCTGCTGGAGCCTACTGAATATTTTCATTATATTTTAAAAATCAATAATTTAAAGACCATATTTGTTTTCTTCTTTAATAATATTGAACAGCATAATTTTTATTAAAAGAGGTGCTGTAACTTTGTAATTTCCCGATTAACAATTAATTTATATCTTTTTAAGTGTTTAGACCTTTCTAAAACAATATTAAAATTTTCAGTAAATATAACGGAGATGATTTTGAATAATGTCTGGAATAAAATTTTTTAAAAACTTCATTAAGAATCCCGGAAAAGTTGGTGCAGTATGGCCTACTGGGCATTCGTTAGCTAATGAAATTATAGGGAATTTATATAATTCTTCAAATCTTAAAATTGCGGAAATCGGTCCGGGTACAGGGGCAGTAACAAAATATATTTATAGTAAGAATATACATAAAGAAAACAATTTTCTTGCAGTTGAAATTAACAATGAGTTTTATGATCACTTAAAGGAGCAGTTCCCCAGATTGAAAATTTACAATGACTGTGCAACTAACCTGCCTAAAATTTTAAAAGAAGATGAAAATATAGCCGAACTGGATGCGGTTATATCCGGCTTGCCATGGGCTTCATTTCCTGAAGAACTGCAGGTATCACTCCTCGATGCAATAATTGAATGTTTGAAGCCAAAAGGAACTTTTAATACTTTTGCTTATCTGCAGGGATTGGTGCTTCCTGCAGGGAAAAAATTCAGAAAACTACTTGATAATTATTTCGCTGAAATTAAAACCTCTAGGATTGTATGGAATAATGTACCACCGGCAATCGTTTATATGTGTAAAAAATGATTAAATGCTTCGGTAGAAGATGATTTATTTCCTATGGTTCAGTAGTGGATCAGAGTGTATAGGTTTTGTGCAGAAACTGAAAAAATAAGGAGGTTGATAACATGGGCAGTATTATTATTGTTTTTGCCGAAGGTTTCGAAGAAATTGAGGCAGTTACACCTGTCGATTTTCTGAGACGTGCAGGTTTTAATGTTTTAACAGCGGGGCTGAATTCAAAGACAGTTATCGGTTCGCATAATATCCCTATTTCTACCGACATTTTACTGTCTGATATAGAGGAAACACCTACAGCTCTAATACTTCCGGGCGGTATGCCGGGGTCTTTAAATTTAAAAAAGAGCTTTAGCCTTAAAAAAATTATACTTAAAACCTATAATTCAGGGAATCTGGTTGCCTCAATATGCGCAGCTGCCGTCGCCTTGAATTCGGCCGGAATATTAAAAAACAAAACTGTTACTGCTTATCCCTCTGTCAAGGATGAGCTTTCCGAAAGTTTATACAGCGGTAAGAAAGTAGAAATAGACGGGAACATTATAACAGCTAAAGCACCGGGCGCTTCTTTTGAATTTGCAAAATGTATTGCTGAATATTTAGGAAAAAAAAACAAAGCTGAAGAACTTGCAAAAGATATGTTTTTCTAAAATTTTAAAGCAGATATTACCTGCCTGTTATCCTTAAATTTAAAAAAGGGGGTAGCAGCCGGGGGGCATAGGGAGAAGCATGTAACCTCAATCGCGTTTCAGCCAGAGCTGTTGTATATTTCTGTTATCAAATCTCTGATAAACTATATTTGAAATGATATTTTTAACTAAATGCAAGCCAAGACCGCCTACTTTTATATTTTCGAGAGGCAGTTCAGTTTCCGGAGCAGGGGCATATAGGGGGTTAAACTCGTCGCCTGTATCTTCGATTCTGATATAAATTTGCCCTTCACATTTTTTTAGCGAAAGATAAATTAAAATATCGTGAACTTCTGCTTTGCCCTTAAAACCGTATTTGATTATATTAGTTACCAGTTCTTCTAAAATTAGATTAACTTTAAATATGGTGTTGTCAATCACATCATATGCCTCAAGAAAACCTTTGACGGTAAAGTTCATTTCTTCAAGGTCTTCGACATTATTCTTAATAGAAAATTTTAATTCTTCTTTCATTACTGAGCCAAACATATTAAATATATAAATATATATAAAAAAACCACTTTTGTTCAATACCCTTATACAGCAATACTGCATTTAATTATCATATTAATAAAAATATCAATTTTTTTTTATTAATTCAACGCTAATATTTTTATTATTAATAATTTTTTTACTTAAGTTTTGGTGTTATACTTGTGATAATCGTTGTTATTTTTTTCACCTCAGCTTCATAAACGTTGTTGTTTAGTGTTTTGGGAGTGATTATGATATCTCCTCTGAATGATGCTTTTAAAAGCGGTTCAAGCCAGAATAAAAGAAGTTTTTCCGTTAAATAGTTCCCAGTATCAGGTTCATATAATATTCTGATATTTTTAATATCAAAAATAAATTTTTCATATATATTTGTAGGTTTTACTGTTTTTTTCAGGTCGTGCGGAGATATGTTCAGTGACAGCTTAAATAAGTGAAACATTGAATCCTGTATTATTCTGAAATAATATCCTGCGTACTTTTCAAGACTGAAATCTGCATTAATATTAACTGGTATACTTATTGTGCAGTTCTTTTTATATAAAGAATAAGCAAATTTTTTTAAAAAAATTTGCCGTTGCGTTTCCTCTTTTTTATTATTACTCTGTGGGCAAAAACCAAAATCTATCAAAAAATTTTCTGGAGAATTAACTTTATCAAATGTTATAATTTTATTAATAAGCTCAAACAGACTGTTCCGTACTTTTTCCTCCTGGAAAGCGGCATTTCTAAGAATTGAAGGTTCAGTTAAATCAATAACATTTACTATTTTCTGTGAAGTCTTTTTTAAATATCTTTGCAGAACGGTAGTCGCCAGATATTCCCCCGGAATTTCAATTCCATGGAAATATTCGGGGTATAAAATATCAAGATATGCCTGCCAATCTTTTAACCCATGTGGTATACTTATTGAAAAATTCATATTCTTTTAGCTAACTTCACTGGTATTTTTCAGCTCAGACCAGTCTGAAACCTTGCCAGGATTATTATCGCAAAAATTATTATAATTTCTCCAGCTGTTTGTGCCGGGATCAAGTAGTTTTATTAATATAGTAATCTAACTAATACATACAGCCGAAACCGGCATGCTCATTTCAGCGAAAGTTACAATGCAGCTGCGGAGGAAACTCCAAGTTAACGTTTATTATTCAATTTAACCCGCTATTTAAAAAGGTCTTTAGGAATCCCTTTTTTTCTGTAACCGAATTTTACATTTTCAAAATCAATTTTGGTTTTCCATCCTGGACCGGTTACTATAATTTTATCAGGACCACCAAGTTCGCCGTCTCTTGTGAAAGACTCTATTACCATTGTACGGTAAGGTTTTTCATCTTCTGCTTTGAACCATTCTACCTTCAGGGGATATCTGTATTCAATACTGGCAAATATTTTCACATATTCAGTTTTTTCTGAATTCGCTAATGTAAGAACTCTGCATTTCAGCCCTTTAACCGAAACTGTTCTGTTTTGTTTCAAATCCAAAAGTTTCCAGTACAGAAAAGTCATAGTAAAGTCATCAGGACTTATGCCGTAGTCTCCTATTACAGAGTTCTCCTGAAAATCTTCAGTTAATACAGTAGAAGGACTGCCGTCATACGGTTGTCCTACTTTATATTTTTCGCTTTCTGTGCCGTCTGGTCCGGTGTAGGTAAGTTTAATCATTGCTACAGCCTGAATTTTTGTAAAAAGTATTCCGACTTTAATTTTAGATTTCAGTATTTTATATTCTCTATCCTTAATCCTTCTTTTCTGTATAATATCTCCTTTCATGTCGGCCCATGTATTGAGGGGTCTCGATGCTCTTAAATTTTTAAGAAAAAGAGGAGCAGGCTTGATTGCTTTCTGTTTATAATTTCTCGCTGTGCAGACTACTGAAATAAATAAAAACAAAACAAATAAAGTAATATGGCTCTTTTTCATCAGTTAATAATCCTTTAAGTAATAGGGTTTATATTATTTTTTAGAAGTTGTAGAAAAGAGTTTGTTGCTATAGAACAAACATGATAGTCTGATTTTTTTGTTTAAAACTTTATTAAAATAATTATGTAATTAAATTTTTGTAAAATACAACTGCTGAGGTTAAATTTATCTAAATGTTTTGGGAAAATCAAATTTTTTTATGATATAAAATATTATATAAAACTGTTGTTTCCATTTTAAACAGTTTTTTAACTGCTATTTAAATAAGCTATAAACATTATAACTAAATTTTTGCTAAATTGGCTTTAGTATACAGTGGAAAATTTGTATATTATTTATTACAATTAAGAAAACTGTTATTTAACTAATTTTAAGTTCCTACAGATTTTTAAAGAAATTTTAAAAATTTCGTTTTCAGTTCCGATACAATAATTCCATTTTTGCAGCAAAAAAATACTTTAACAGGATAGCCTTGAAAAACAAAATTAAAATTATAAAAAAGATATTTGCTTTATTCTTATTTATATCTCTGCAGTTTTCTATTACATTATCTGCCATGCAGGAATTCAGTGATATGATGAGGCCTGCTCACGAAGGAGGTATAATGCCTGAAACAGGATATCATAATGTTACCCCTTCATTACCTACTCCTGAAAGCCTGAATCCTTTTGATTCCATTGAAGCGACTACCGGAGCCGACATAAAAGCAGACTCTTTTGAAATTATCGGTGATAATATTATAGCAAAAGGCAATATAAGAGTTAGAAAAGGCGATGCTCTTCTTTATTCTGACATGGTTGTTATAAACGGAACGACTAAAAATGTCGAACTTTCAGGGAATGTTGAATTTTATAACATAAACCATGCAAGACTGGAAGTTGAATACTGGGAACTGAGAACCCTTGAACGCGACCCGGATGTTAAACTCAAAATTGTCGGAACAGTCATGACAACTTCAGGCAGACAGAAAATAGTTGTAGACATTATGCGTAAAACAATGGCCTGGCATGGGGAAAAGACAATAGGCAATTTAGATTCCGGTATTTTTGAGTTTAGTGATTTCTCGGCTGATTTTGACGGATATACTGCTATAGCGGAAGGGGCAAAAAGGTACCCTGATGGAAAACTTGTAATTAAAGACGCAGAAACATCGCCATGCCAGGGGTTTACTGTCGGACATAGCATCTTCAGTATAAAATCATCAAAACTTGTCTCTTATCCATCTAACATTGAAGACAGTCGAACAAGAATTGTTCAAAATGAATATTCTCCTCATGCTCATTTTACTAAAAAACCAACCAGCGGAAAATCAGCAGGAACTAAAGGGTATAATTTCTGGGGATATAACAATATTTTATATATTGGAGATATTCCCGTATTCTGGCTTCCTATAATTTATAAGCCGTCTATGGAAAATGTAGGAAACTGGACTTTTACATACGGTTCAGACACTGCCTGGGGATACTTTGTGAATACTACAAACCATTGGAAAATAGTTGATGAAAATGATGTTCAGCTTTCAGTAAATAATATGGTTGATTATTATACACTGCGCGGTTTGGGATTAGGAAACCAGACTATGCTCAATACTGAGGATACGATGTCCCAGCTTTTTGTGTACGGTATATCTGATGGAAACCCAAATATCAACAGGCCCGACTGGAGCCGTTTCGGGCAAATGCCGGATAGGACTGTAAGGTATGATATTACCTTGAAAAATATGTCACATTTAGGAAATAATTTTGATTTCAGAGGACAGTTTGCAAAGCTGAGTGATATTTATTTTTTGTATGATTATTTCGATAATATTGCTTTAATCAATCCTCAGCCTGCAACTTTCGGTAATCTTGAATATAATAATCAATATATTAATCTTGGACTTACCCTTAGACCCAAGGTAAATAAATTTTTCAGTGTTATCGAAACACTTCCGGAACTGGATCTGCATATTCCCAGGCAGGAAATATGGAAAGGTATCCATTATCAGGGGCAGACTAGTGTAGGATATAAGAAGATGAATTGGAGGAATTTCCAAGTTTCCAGAGCCGAAGCTGGATTAGGTAATGGAGTTGACCCGTCAGATTATGAAGCGGGGCGGTTTGATACTCTGCATTTTGCTTATTATCCGCTGCAATACAAAGGGTTTAATTTTATTCCGAGATTAGGCGGTAGATTTACTGCTTATTCAAAAACCAGTGATACCGGTATAAGCCAGCAAGACCTGTTCAACATGTTTAAAGCTCAGGAACCGGAAGGGCGGTACAATGTGGATGTAGAAAACTACGACTCTGACGGCGGCGCAAAAGGCAGATTTATAGGTGAAATCGGCGCAGAGCTTAATACTAAATTGACTAAACAGTGGAATGATGTAAAGAATTCCTACTGGGAGTTAGACGGTATAAGACATGTTGCAAAACCTTATATCAACTACACGTATATACCTAAACCTTCGGTCTCCAGAGATCATCTATATTATTTTGATGATATCGATAGAATAGGCAAACAGAATTTTGCACGTTTCGGATTTGATAACAGGTTTCAGACCAGAAGAGGCAGCTGGGGCGATTCCAGCCTGTTTACCTGGGCATCAATGGAAACTTATTTGGATCTGGTTGCTTCTAAAAGTGACGAATATTATTCACAGGGTGGGGATGATGAAAATAGCTCACAAAGCCCAAGTGAATACGGGGGGTTAAAACAGCTGGGTGATATTGGACATAATATGACTTTTAAAGCTTCAGACGCACTAAACTTTAATGTGCAGTTTCTGCTGGATGGACAAAGGCTATCAACAGGTGATGTTTTAAGGAGTATAAACAAGCTTTCAGCTTCCGGAGAGTATCAGTTAGCTCAAGGATGGAGTGTTAATGCCGGGTGGTATACTGGAAAAGAAGGATACTCCCAGGGGCCCTATTCTATGGGCAGTTCTTTTAAAAGGCTTCAGGCAGGCTCTGTTTTTGAAAGAATTTTTACTGCCTCTAATTCTGTATACGGAGGTTTTAATTATAAAATTAATGAGAGGACGCTGGGGACTTTTTCCTGGGATTATGATTTTGAACAGAATTTAATGCCGGGATTTACGCTGTCTTTTGTAAGGCAGCTTCCATGCGGTTTAGAGCTCCTTATTGATATGACTTTAAGGGACCAGCCAGAAACAAGCGGAGAAGGTAAGCATACTGAAACAAGATGGAGTGTGAGCTTAGGTTTTTCATCTTCACCGAATAATGTTATTCAGCCGAGGGAAAGCCTTCTGCCGCAGTCTATTACGCGCCTTTCTAATTCATAAATTAAATAATATAGGAATAATGATGAGTATACAGTTGCCATTTCATGGGAATAAAAAACTAAAAAAAGTTTTAACGAAAATCAACAGAGATTTAGAATTGCAGCAGCTATGGAAATGTGCAAATATAAATGCTGTTGACAGGTGCGGTATCAGTGATCATGGAGAAGTACATATTAAAATTACATCAAATGCCGCATTAAAAATGTTAAGACTTTTATGTAAAAGCGGAATCGAACCGAATATAGTCAGCAATTATAAAATGCAAGATACAGATGCAGAAGTTGTTGTAGTATTAGCTGCCCTTCTTCATGACATCGGTATTTCAATTCATAGAAATGAACATGAAAAACATAGTTTGATCATTGCATATCCTAAGATAAAAAAAATACTGGAAGATATATATTCTGAAGAGGAAACCGTTATAATAACTTCCGAAGTGATGCATGCTATAATAGCCCATAATGCAGCTGAAAAGTGCTTAACAGTGGAAGCCGGAGTTTTAAAAGTCGCAGATGCTGTCGATATGTCTCAGGGTCGTTCAAGAATCCCTTTTGAAGTTGGGAAAGTAAATATTCATTCCGTTTCTGCACAGGCTGTAGAAAGTGTACATATTGAAAAGGGAGGGAAAAGACCGGTTAAAATTTTAATCTCACTTTTGAATTCAGCAGGAATTTACCAGGTTGATGAACTTTTAAAGAAAAAACTTCAAAATTCAAGCATTAAAGATTATGTTGAAGTTATTGTTGAAACAAAGTTGAACTCTGAAGAAAAAAAGATAATTGAAGTTTATAATTTTTAAATATGATAAATTGTTTTTTAAGGGGACTTGTTTTTTAACATGTTTTTTATAAAATATTTGAGTATAATCAGGATGATAATAAAAAAAATAAAGATAAGAAAACAAAGGAGTGATTTATAATGTCACAGGAATGGCTGGCAATTACCATCGGAACAATTTTGGTGAATAACTTTGTTTTATCGAAGTTTCTTGGAATTTGTCCTTTTTTGGGAGTCTCCAGAAAGCTCGGGCCTGCTTTGGGTATGTCCGGAGCTGTAATATTTGTTATGACTATTGCATCATTTTTTGCATCAATAATTAATAACTTTATTCTTACAGCTGATATTTCATTTACAATTGGAAGTTACCATATTGCCGGAAATTTAATATTTATGAAAACGCTTGTTTTTATTGCGGTAATAGCATCTCTGGTTCAGGTGGTTGAACTGTCTCTCCAAAAATTAAGTCCGCCGTTATATGCTTCACTGGGAATTTACCTTCCTTTAATAACAACAAACTGTGCTGTTATGGGGTGTGCTCTCGAAAATGCTAAAACCGGTAGAGGTATATTATATTCTACTGTATTCGGCTTTTGCACTGGTATTGGTTTTGCTATTGCCCTGATTTTATTTGCCAGTCTTCGGGAAAAGCTTGATCTGGCAAAAGTGCCTAAACCATTTGAAGGAATGGCAATAGCTCTAGTTACGGCCGGAATCCTTGCAATGGGATTCACAGGATTTTCTGCTCTTGTTAAATAATAAGAATTTAATATTAATATAGGAAGTTTATACGGTTATGTTAGATTTGGTGATTTTATCTGCAGTTTTAGTTGTCTGCATGGGTATTGTCCTGGGATTGACTATTGGTATAGTAGCTAAAGTATTTGAAGTTAAACAGGATGAAAGAATTGAACTTGTTGAGGAGGAACTCCCGGGAGCAAACTGTGGCGGTTGCGGTTTTGCAGGATGTTCTGATTTTGCAAAAGCTATTGTCGGCGGCACTGCCACTCCGGATCAGTGCCCGGTCTGTGCAGAAGAGTCAGTTGAAAAAATTTCAAAGATCCTGGGACTGGAAACTGAACCCAATAAAGTAAAGAAGGTGGCGGTTGTACTTTGCGGCGGGGATAAAAATAATGCGAAGTTTGAAGCTGGATATAATGGTATAAATGACTGTAAGTCAGCTGTTTTAATAGGTTCCGGCGTAAAAGGGTGTAAATACGGTTGTCTTGGTTTAGGTACCTGTGCAAGGGCCTGTCCCTTTAACGCTATTGAAATAAAAAATGGATTGGCTGTAGTTCATCCGGAGTTGTGTGTTGGATGCGGAAAATGTATTGAAACCTGTCCTCGAAATTTAATTAAATTTGTTCCTGAAACTGTAAGAATACATGTTTTTTGCAATTCACCTGAAAAAGGACCGGCAAAGAAAAAAGTTTGTAGTGTGGCTTGTATCGGATGCAGAAAATGCTGGAAAAACGCAGAAGAAAATCAAATTATAATGAAAGGCTTCTTAGCCCGGGTTAATTACGATTTTCCACCTCCGCCGGAAATTGTTGAAGCTGCGGGATGTCCTACAGGCTGTTTAAGAAGGACTGATGGTGATTAATAATAATTTACATATAAAAATTAAGGAGATATATAATAAATGCCCGTTACTGTAAGATTATTTAGAGGTGGTGTTCATCCAAAAGAAGGTAAAGAGCTTTCCTGCAGTGAACCTATCCGAACTGCTCCTTTGCTGGATAAATATACAGTAATATTACATCAGCATATCGGAGCACCTCCAAAACTGTTAGTTAAAAATAAAGATAAAGTCAGGAAAGGACAGGTGATTGCTGAAAAAGCAGGTTTTGTTTCAGCATCTGTTCATTCCCCAACAAGCGGTACAGTTAAGCTTGTTAACTGTCATGGACCGGCCGGGAGCCATACGCCGGCAGTGGAGATAACTTCGGATGGAAAAGATGAATGGGACGATTATGTGAAAAGTGATCCAGACTGGGAACAACTTGACTCTAATGAATGCAGGAAAAGGGTTGAGCAGGCAGGTATTGTAGGTATGGGGGGTGCTGCTTTCCCGACTTCAGTTAAACTGTCACCTCCGGCTGATAAAAAAATAGACAACTTAATACTCAATGGAGCAGAATGTGAGCCTTTCCTGACTGCAGATCACCGTTTAATGCTCGAGGAGGGCGAGAAAATATTGACCGGTGCTTCTATTTTAGGAAGAATTCTTGGCGTGGATAAGATTTCTATTGGTATTGAAAACAATAAACAGGACGCTATAGACAAACTTAGAGAAACTGCTTCAAAGTATTCCGTGGAAGTCATCCCGCTGAGAGTTATGTATCCACAGGGAGCTGAAAAACAGCTGATCTTTGCCATTACCGGCAGGGAAGTACCCTCAGGAGGTCTGCCAATGGATGCCGGATGTGTAGTGCAGAACGTAGGTACTGCTGCGGCTGTTGCAGACGCTGTAAGAGAACGAAAGCCACTGATAGAAAGGGTAACGACTGTTACCGGTAAGCCGGTTTGTAATCCAGGGAACTGGAAGTTTAGAATAGGTACTCCGCTCAGTAAGGTTTTGGAGCTGGCAGGGGGAATTAAAAAGCAGCCGGCAAAAATGCTTTTAGGCGGGCCGATGATGGGAATGGCTCAGTATTCACTGGAAGTAACCATAATGAAAAACGCTTCCGGAGTTTTACTTTTAGATGAAGATGAAATTGCTCAGTTCGGTTCTCAACCATGTATACGCTGTGGGCGCTGTGTTGAAGCCTGTCCGATGTCTCTTATGCCCGGCACATTGAGCCAGATGATAGAAAGCGAGAAATTTGACCTTGCCGAGTATACAAATGTAATGGACTGCATAGAATGCGGGTCATGTGCTTACGTTTGTCCGGCATTGAGGCCTTTGGTCCAGCATATGAAACGTGGAAAAGCCGAAGTGATAGCTAACAGAAAATAAAAAATAAAGTAAAACATAATTAAAAGGTTAAAAAGTAATGGCAGAAGGAAAAAAAACAGATATCAAGTTGCCCGATCCGAGTAAACTGATAGTAAGCTCTTCTCCTCATTTGCATAATGGATCAAGTGTAAGAAAAATAATGTGGCTTGTTATTCTTGCTTTGATGCCAAGCTGCATAATGGGAGTTTATTATTTCGGATTTGCGGCATTCAGAGTGCTTGCAGTATGTGTGATTTCATCACTCATATTTGAATACATTTTTGCGAGAATGATGGGAAGAAATAATGACTGGAAAGATGGAAGTGCCATAATTACCGGACTTCTAATGGGAATGCTGCTTTCAGCGGGTATGCCTTGGTGGGTTTGTGTAATAGGATGTTTTATTGCAATTGTTTTCGGCAAGCAGGTTTATGGCGGGATCGGCTTCAATCCTTTTAATCCGGCTTGTGTAGGTAGAATTGCCTTAATAATTGCCTTTCCCAAAATGATGACAACCTGGGTGCCTACCAGGTTTATGGATAAAAGTTTTTTTGTTTTTGATAAAAGCCTTTTATCGCCGGAGAAAATTGAACAGATAAAAGGGATGTCACATTTACCTTTTTTTCATAGTGTAATTGACGGTGTAACATGTGCCACCCCTCTTGGAGTAGTACAGACTCCTTTTAAACTTGGAACAGCTACCGAGCAGCTTGTCGGAACAGTTACTGACTGGCAGCATGTATGGCAATATGCAATAGGAAATATCGGTGGCTGTATTGGAGAAACCTCTGCAATTGCACTTATCATTGGCGGAATTTTTCTGATAGCGATGAAAGTAATAAAATGGTATATACCGGTATCTTATATCGGTACTGTAGCGGTTTTCAGTACAATAGTCCATTTTTCAATGTCGCCGCCGGCTCTTCCGGGAATGGTTTATCAGGTTCTTACAGGAGGATTGTTAATAGGAGCATTTTTTATGGCAACAGATATGGTTACAACTCCTATGACCTGTAAAGGCGGAATAATCTTCGGTGTAGGATGCGGAATAATAACATGTGTAATTAGAAACTGGGGCGGATACCCTGAAGGTGTAATGTTTTCCATTGTACTCATGAATGCACTTACTCCGCTGATTGACAGAGTTACTGCTAATCGTCCGTTTGGAAAGAAACAAACATCAAAAACGGAGGCTTAAAAATGTCGAATCAACCTAAAAAGAAAAATGAAAGTATATTTATACTGATTATATCTTTATGTACAGTTGCAGTTGTTGCCGCTGTAGTGCTGTCTCTGGTTGCTTCAATAACTGCAGGACCAATAAAAAAAGCAAAGATTGAAACAACTGTGAGAACATTTGCAAAATTACAGCCGAATTTCGACAACGATCCGCTTACCGATAAAGCTGTTTTCAAATTAGTATCCGGAAAATGGAAAATCCAGAAAAACTTAAAAAAGGAACCGTTGGCAGCTCCGGATATTGTTAAATTTTATCCTGCTGAAAAAGACGGAAAACTTGTTTCTATATTTGCTCAGGGGACAAGTCCGGAAGGGTATGGAGGAAACTTAACTGCTGTTGCTGCAATAACCAAAGATGGAGCAATAATTAATGTAGAAGTTACTCAAAGCCAGGAAACAGCCGGTCTAGGAACAAACGTTTATTCAAGGGAAATTACAAAAACTATTTGGGGAATAATAAAAGGAGAGTATAAGGACACAGATACCAAACTTAATCCCAATCCTATAATGGATTTCTTCAATGGGAAAATGTATGTTCCGGATAATGAATATACTGCAAAAGATAAATCAAATCCTGATATATTACCTGAAGAAAGATGGAAAGTTAAGAAAGATGGAGGGGAATTTAAATATATAACAGGTGCAACAATCACGAGCAGGACTGTGACTGATGCTGTAAAAAGAATGCTCCAGGCCTACTACCAGAATAAAGAACAGATATTGAAAATGTTTTCAAAAAAATAAATGGTATTTTTATTGTATGGACGGTTGCTCTCAGCCGTCCATTTTATTTTATACGTATAATAGATAACACCTTACTGTAGAATTTCTATGACAGACTGGATAAATATTGAAAAACCATCTCCTGAAAAGATAAAAAAAGAGAAGGAAAAGGCGAGGCAGTTGAAGAAAACTAACTGGTGGCAGGAAAGGCTTAACAAAGGTTTGTGCCACTATTGTAAAAATAAATTTAAGGCTGAAGAGCTGACTATGGATCATATTGTTCCAATTTCAAGGGGGGGTAAAAGCGTTAAAGGAAATATTGTACCCTGCTGCAAAGACTGTAATAATAAAAAGAAATATTTAACGCCGGTTGAAATGATACTGGATGAATTAGAAAATAAAGATAAGTAGGAAAAGTTCTGAGGCGTCTTTTTTCTACTGGTCCTAATTATCTATTAATATCAATCCATCTTCTGTGACACCAGACCCATTGCTCGGGGTAATGTCTAATAATTTCCTCTATTGCTGTGGTAAATTGCTGACAGATATCCTTGATCTGTTCATTTTCTGAAAGTTCACTGCTTGTAGTAAACGGGCCCTTAATAATATTTTCAAAGTGTAATTTGTTGTCGAGTCTTCTGCTTACGCCTACTACTATAGGTGTATTGGTTTTAATATGTAGAAGAGCCGGAGATATATGGGTTTTAGCAGGATGGCCGAAGAAGGTTGTTTTTACTCCCAACGAACCTCCGGCATGCTGGTCTGCCAGTATACCAACAGCCTTTTCCTGTCTGATAGCTTTTATTAACGGTCTGAATGCACGTTCTTTCGGGTAAATTGTCTGCTTGAATGATCTCCTCTTTTTTAATACATATTTACCAATTTTGTGGTTATCAAAATTTCTGAAAACACTTACGATCGGTTTAAGTAGTATAGAACATGAAAGGCCGGCCATTTCCCAGTTTCCGAAATGGGCGCCCACAAAGATGACACTCGATTTTTTCATTTTAGTTTCAAGCATTTCTCTGCTGCCCTCTGTCCATGAAAAATGTTTATCAATGTTGTCGGGAGTAATATATTGATCGAACTTAATAGTTTCTACGCAAACCTTGCCCATATTGATAAAACTTTTAAGCGTTATTTTCCTTGCTTCAGGCAGTGTCTGGGCAACTCCGGAGTGGATTAAATGCTGAATAGACCTCTTGCGGTGATGGGAATCAGCAAGATATAACAGAAAGCTGAGTAGTCTGTTAAGAGCGTATGCCCATGATAATGGTAATATTCTGACAAAGCACGCAAAAAGCACAGCAAAAAAATATTCAATATTTATAATAGTTTTGCTTTTCTTTCCCATAATTTAACGAAAACTATTTGGTGAAATTTATTTTAACGGAAAAAACAATCTTAAAAATATAATAAATATACACTTAAATAAAATTAATATCAAGTCATCCGCATTTGCTGTAGCCGCAGGATAAACATTTTAAACAGTTTTCCTGATTTATTAGGCTTCTTTCGTTACATACCGGGCAGAACATCCTGTTTTTTTTATTTATAGATTCGCTGTTATGCGCTTCTTTTACAATAACATTCCTGGAGTTTGAGATAAGCCCGATTGAACTAAGGTGTTCTTCTATTGTTCTGCCAATATCTGCAGCAAGTGAAGGAATGTATTTTCCTTTGCTGAAATAGCCTCCGTTCGGGTCATAGATACTTTTCAGTTCATCCACCAGAAATGATGGATTTTTTTGTGTCCTGAATACTGCTGAGATTAAACGGGTCATAGCAACCACCCAGCTGAAGTGCTGTAAATTCTTTGTATTAATAAAGAGTTCATAAGGACGCTTGGTTCCATCATCTTCAATTACGTCATTGATGGTAATATAAAGTGCATCAGGAGCAATAGGAGTTTTGATTTTGTAAGTTGTTCCATGGAGCTGATTCGGCCGTGCGAGAACTTCAACTTTTTCCTCTTTCTTTTTTGTCTTATTTTTAACCAGTACGCCGGTTATATATTCTGAAGGACGGAAGGTGGTACAGCCTTTAAGCCCTTTTTCATAAGCCATCATGTAAATGTTTTTGAATTTTTCAAAAGGGTAATCTTCAGGAATATTAATTGTTTTAGATATAGAACTGTCAACAAATTTCTGTAAAGCTCCCTGTATTGCCAAATGTTCTTCAGGTGTGACACTGTCTGCTGTAACAAAATAATCCGGAAGTTTTGAATCATCCAGAACTTCCAGCCTGCGAAATTTTAAATATTCGTGATAAGCATAATCGGTTACTTCAAATTCAGAAATATCATCTTCAGTTGTGTTTCTTACTTTTCTTTTATAATGCATTGCAAAAACCGGCTCCAATCCGCTTGATACATTTCCTGCCAGAATACTGATTGTTCCGGTGGGTGCTATAGACGTCAGGTGAGAATTTCTTATTCCGTGTTTTCTGATACTGTCTCTAATATCTTCCGGCAGTTTTCTTATAAATTCGCCCTGAAGAAATTTTTCCGGTTCGAATAATGGGAAGGGACCTTTTTCCTTAGCAAGCTCTACACTTGTACGGTAAGCTGTGTTGGTAATTTTTTCCATTATATCCTCGGCTAATTCTATTGATTCACGAGAACCGTATTTTGTTTTCATGAAAATAAAAAGATCAGCCAATCCGGTAATTCCTAATCCGATTCTTCTTTTAGCTACCGCTTCTTCAGCCTGTGCTTCAAGCGGATAATTGCTGAGCTCAATCACATTATCTAAGAACCTTACTGCGATACCGACTGTTTTTTCTAATTTTTCGAAATCAATAGCTGCCCTTGCTGTAAAGGGGTATTTTACAAATCTTGTAAGGTTCAATGATCCAAGCAGACAGGCACCGAAAGGAGGAAGCGGCTGTTCACCGCATGGATTTGTAGCCTTTATTTTTTCGCAGTAATGAAGATTGTTCAGTTTATTAATCCTGTCTATGAGAATGAATCCAGGTTCTGCATAGTTGTAGGTGGATTTCATTATCGAATCCCAAAGTTCGGACGCATGTATAGTTTTATATACTTCCCCGTTGAATTTGAGTTCCCAGTTGTCATTATTTTTGACAGCTTCTATAAATTCATCGGTAATTCCTACGGAAAGATTAAACATTTTTAAGCTTTCACCATCCTGTTTAACTTTTATGAATTCCTGAATATCCGGATGATCGCAGCGCATAACGCCCATTTGTGCCCCTCTTCTTTGACCGGCACTCATTATTGTTCTGCATGTAGCATCCAAAACCTGCATAAAGCTGATCGGTCCGGATGCTTTTGCGCCACACCCTTGAATTGAAGAAGATTTTGGCCTTATGGAAGAAAAATCAAAACCAACACCTCCGCCCTGTTTTTGCGTTAAAGCCGCATTTTTTACTGTTTCGAAAATCCCTTCTATTGAGTCATCTATATCATTCAGCACATAACAGTTAAACATGGTAACACAGTCCAGTCCCGTTCCTGCGTTTGCTGTAATTCTGCCGGCAGGAAGAAACTTAAAATCTTCAAGTATACTGTAAAATTCTTTCTCTCTTGTTTTAGGCTCTTTTTCTTTTTCCGCTATTGCTTTTGCTACTCTTCTCCAGGTATCTTCAACTGTAAAATCTTCTTCAAGAGTATTATTACCTTTAAATTTATATTTTCTCTGCCATATATCCTTACTGATATTATACTCAGGAAGTTTCTCTGTCATCATCTTATATCTCCTTCCAGTGTAATTTATTTGAATAATGAAATAAAGCTTTAGTTTATATTGTATTCAAAAGAGCTTATGGTACAAGATATAGATGTAAACTTCAAGCGTAAAAATTAAATCAGATTCATAATTGAAGTTATCGTAAAGTTCAGGCCGGAATGTGTATTGAGTTATTGCACAATGTTTTTTTTGCTGTATAATTGTAACAGTTTATTTCAACCCACGATTTTAATTAAACTTAAGTTTTATGTTTGAGTTTTGGTTACATATATTATACGGCATTTCAAAGCTTATTGCTTTTGTGGTAATCGGAACAGCTGCAGGTTCAGTATTTGAATACAAGAACTGGACAAAGTATATTTCGTATCTAGTTAAACCGTTTTTAAAATTCAGCAGACTTCCATCGATATGCGGGACTTCACTCATAACCGCATTTTTTTCAAATTCTGCTTCCTCTGCAATGCTTGCCGGAGCAAATAAAGAAGGAAGCATTAACAGGCGTGAAATGATTATAACTGGAGTATCTGCAACTTTCCCAACTCATATTTCTCATTTAACTAATGCGCTGTTTATTATCTTTCCTCTAATAGGCCCTATAGCAGTTGTCTATTATTTAATAATATTCGCTGGAGATTTTTTAAGAACTTTGGCTGTACTTATTTATAATAGGATAGCTGTCAATGATTATATTCGCCCTCAGAATCCTCCAGTAACTGAAGTTATAGAATATTCATGGAAACAAATTCTAAAACAAACACAAAAAAGAATTATTATAATTTTAAAAAAAGTTATGATAATTTTTATACCTCTATATATATTAGTCTCATATTTGTCATATGTCGGTTTTTTTAAAACAGTTCACTGTTATACACCGGATTTTCTGAATAAATTTCTGACTCCTGAAACTGTTTCTGTGGCTGTAGGAAAGCTCGGTGGCTTAACTGCTTCTGCGACTATAGCCAATACACTTTTAAATAATTTATCGATTACCCCGCTACAGGTATTACTGGCTTTGCTGATAGGAAATATGCTCTCAATTCCTTTCAATACAATAAGGAGAAATTTACCTGCAACTTTAGCGATCTTTCCTAAAAAAGACGGCCTGTGGATCGTATTGATTACAGAATCAATAAGATTAATAATAAATTTGCTTGTTATAATGGGTATATTTATTTTTTTATACTGGTACACTTAAAAGGATGAACGCATAAAAATATGAAAAATAACAAAGAAATTAGAAATTCACTTTTAACAGTTATAATAGTTGCTGCAGTAATCTGTGTAGTGTATTCCTGCTTATTTCGTATTGTTTGGTTTGATGAAGCACTCACAATTCTTGACTTTGTCAGTTTAAAAGGAAATTTTTTAAATATTTACTATAACTATGTTATCCCGAATAATCATATTGTATTTACAGTGCTTCTTAAATTATGGTTGAAATTGCAATTATTGTTTTTTCCCTTATATGATTTTTCTTTCAGACTGTTTCCAGCTTTTACTTCTGTAGTTTCAATATTATTTTTGTTTGGTTTTTACAGAAAGAAATATATGATTCTTTCTGCTTTTGCAGTTCTTCTTGCTTTTGTTTTATCTAGACCATTTGAAATATATGCTGTTTCAATCCGCGGATATAGTTTAAGTTTTTTGTTTATTGTAATTTTAATTGAAATTTGCCGGCGGTGGGCTATTAAAAAAAATATAAAAAATGGGGTTCTGTTTTTTATATTTTCACTGCTTGCAGTTGGTTCGATACCGGTAAATATAATATTTGTTTATTCTGTAATAATTTTTTTTCTCCCTGATATTGTTGGTCGAAATAAACCTCTCACATATCGGATTGTTATTTTTATTTTGCTGCCTTTGGCGGCATTTTTACTTTTTTATCTGCCGATTTTTCAAGGGCTCTATAGTTCATACCTTCTTAAAGAAGGCTGGAAAAGCAGTATTGGAGCATTAGTAAACATATATCTTCCTTTTTTGACAGCATTCCTGCCGGTTATACCTTTTTCAATAATTGGGAATTATTATTATAATAGGAAAAAACCTGCAGCATCTTCTATTAAATTTATTACATTGCTGATTCCTTTATTCTGTTGCAGCTTTTTTTATCCTGCTCCTTTTCCGAGGGTTTTTTTCCCTCTCTGGCCTGTATGGATTTTAATCACAGCTGGAGGGGTGAATCATTTTTTCAGTTTTTTCAGTAAGCAAAAGAGATATAAGATTTTTTGTGTCATGATTCTCGCTATTTTGGTTTGGGGTTATTTTAAAGCTCCTGTTAATAAATTTTTATCTTCAACTTTTACGGTAAGCAAAAGTTCTGATGATTATTTTGAACCGGATTACTTAAACATCAATTCGGATAGAATTGTCGATTATTTTCTTAAAAAAGCACACCTTCTTCCGGATAATTCAGTTTTCGTAAGTTTCAAAGCAGATAAATACAGTATTTTATTCTATGGAAAAATGTTTAAAATCGGGAATATTTTTGTGGTAGACGGGGCTAATGAACAACTGCAGAATTTACCAAATTTAAAATATCTGGTTGTAAGAAATGATAGCGACCTAAGAAATGTAATGAGACGTTTTAAAATTGATAGGGTTTGGAAGGTGAAATCATTCGGCAGTCAGAAAGTCTTTAAAATTATACAGCCAAACCTCTAACTTTTGTATTTTTAAACTGTGCGGCGATTTCTTTTAATTCTGTGTCAGTGTATGTAGGGATTTCTAAAAGCTCATCTTCCATTATTTCTGCGGGATGAAACTGCTGTAAAGTCCATTCCTTAACGCCTAAACAGTCCAACTCTTTGCGCATGAGTGCCATGTCCGTTTCTTTAATTAACGCCTTGTGCACTGTAGTTCTAATATCATAAGATAACTTGTTTGAAACTGCGTACATTATTGTTTCTTTTACTTTCTGTGAGATTTTACTATCCATAACTCCTGCAGCAATGTGATATTTTTTTGTCGGTGCTTTGTAATCCAGGCCAATATAATCAATACATTTGTTTTTATGTAGTTCTTTAACAGTTTCAGGCTTTGTGCCGTTAGTGTCAAGTTTAACCAAAAAACCTTTGTCTTTAATTTTTTGCGCAAAATCAAACAGATCCTGCTGCAGTGCAGGCTCGCCACCGCTTATAACTACTGCATCAAGTTTGCCTTTCCTTGATTCGAGAAATTGGTAAAATTCTTCTTCTGCTACAAGGGGCTGACTTTCAGGATCTACAACAAGGAAAGGGTTATGGCAGTACGGACAGCAGAAGTTGCAGCCGCCAGTAAATATTATGCACGCAAGTTTACCCGGATAATCAACAAGCGTAAATTTTGTTATACCTCTTATATCCATATTTATACCAATATTAGATAAAAAATATTTTTTTGTACTTATTATAATTGTCAGCCCGCACTGAAATATAATTTATTACAGGTAATACTGTAAATTGGAAAAGATTAGTTTATGCAACTTTAACTTTTTCAGCAGCCAGCTGCGTGGAGTAAGCTTTTCTTTCTTTGAATTCTTCTTTTTTGCCCTTATTCCAGCTGTTTACAGGCCTCATATATCCCGTTACTCTGGAATAAATTTCACATTTCTTTTTACACTTAGCCATTTTGCAACTCCTTTCTTAACCAATCATTTTAAAATTTTCTGTTTTATTTTCTTTTGCTTCATAGGGACACTCTTGATGTTCACCCGCGATATATCCGTGTTCCGGGCATATGCTGAAAGTGGGACTTATTGTAAAATACGGGATTCTGTAAGATTCCGCTATACGTTTAATCAGTGCGGCAGCCTGATTATTATCTTCGATTTTCTCACCGATAAATCCGTGAAAAACAGTGCCACCGGTATACTTTTTCTGTAGTTCTTCCTGGATATCAAGAGCTTCGAAAATGTCATTTGTATATCCTACAGGCAGCTGGGATGAATTTGTGTAGTAACAGTTGGTATCACCCGCACATATTATTTCAGGATATTTTTTCTTATCAATTGTAGCCAGTCTGAAACTTGTGCCTTCGGCCGGAGTTGCTTCGAGGTTATAAATATGTCCTGTATCCTCCTGGTAGTCAGCAATTCTGTCTCTCATAAAATCAAGTACTTTTACAGCAAATTCTTTTCCTTCTTTATCAACTATGCTGCTTCCGACAAAATTTAAGCAGGATTCATTCATTCCGACAAGTCCGATTGTATTGAAGTGATTATTCAGGGAATGAAGATAAATCTTTGTATATGGAAGAAGGTCCTGATCAAGATACTTTTGCACCGCTTTTCTCTTTATTTCAAGGGATTCTTTTGCTAAATCCATAACATACTTAAGTTTAGCAAAAAATTCATTTTCTGAACCGGAAACATACCCTATTCTCGGTAGGTTTATCGTTACAACACCAATTGAACCTGTCTGTTCTCCTGAGCCAAACAGTCCTCCGGTTTTATTTCTAAGCTCCCTAACATCCATTTGAAGCCTGCAGCACATGCTTCTGACATCACCGGGATTCAAATCGCTCTTGATAAAATTTTGAAAATATGGAAGACCGTATTTGGCTGTGACTTCAAAAAGAAGCTCAGCATTTTCAGACTCCCAGTTAAAGTCTTCAGTTATATTGTAGGTAGGAATTGGAAAAGTAAAGACCCGGCCGTCTCTGTCACCTTCGGACATTATTTCAAGAAATGCTTTATTTAACATATCCATTTCGTTCTGGTAATCACCATAATATTTGCCTTCCTGAGCTTTACCGCCGATTATGACAGGGGTCTTTTTCAGATCTTCCGGGACAACCCAGTCAAAAGTCAGATTTGTAAAGGGTGTTTGACCCCATCGGCTGGCGATATTTAAACCGAATACAAACTGCTGCATAGCCTGTTTAGTTTTAATATAACTGAGTTTGTCTTCTCTTATAAACGGTGCTAAAAGTGTATCAAAAGAACTGAATGCCTGAGCTCCGGCCCATTCAGTCTGCAGAGTGCACATGAAATTTACTATCTGTCCCAGAGCGGTGTCGAAATGTTTTGCAGGTGCTGCGCTCGCACGTCCTTCCCTGCCTCTAAAACCTTCACTCAGTAGCACTCTCAGGCTCCATCCTGCACAGTACCCTACTATACCGCAGGAAAGATCGTGTAAATGCATATCTCCGCCTGAATGAGCTTCAGCTATTTCTTTAGGATACACATTTTCCAGTGTATAATTTGCAACTACTGAACCGCTTATATGGTTAAGCAAACTTGCAAAAGAGTATCCTGCATTTGAATTTTCATTTACTCTCCAGTCATTACGTTCAAGATAAGCTCCAACGAGATCCTGTATGTCCATCAGTAATTCGCGGCTTTTTCTAATATTACTGTGCTGAGCCCTGTATAAAATAAATGCTTTTGCCGCTTTGGTTAAACCTCTTTTAATAAACGAATTTTCCACGGTGTCCTGGATCAGCTCAAGGTCGGGAACTTCTATTTCATCCTTTAAATCCCCTAATGACTTTAAAACATCTCTACAAACAGTGTCTGCTATTTTAGAATTTGCCGTTCCGACAGCTTTTAATGCTTTTTCTATAGCAATTTTGATTCTTTCCGGTTCAAAATCTACAATTCTCCCATCCCTTTTCCTTAGCTTTTTAAACGGCGGACTGTACATAATTAAACCTCCTTTTATCCTTTTGCAGCTTTTTTGTTAAATCTCTTTAATAACAATATATAGTGTACATAAAGCTACTATGCAACAATATATTGTATAAAATTCAAAAAATAATAATATTCGCCCTCAAAAAAAATAGTTTTCTGCTCATAAAAAATATTTTTGATAAAGCTAAATTTGTTAATTGTGATAAGATAAAAATAAGAAGTTTCTATAACTCAAAAAAGTGCGGAGTTTAAAATTAATTCTAAAATTAAGGTCCTTACGTATGCGAAAATTTAAATTAACAGTTCTTGCAATTATTATTGTTTTTGTAATAATTGTGATTCTCCAGAATATTTCATCTGTTGAATTCCAGTTTCTCCTTTACTCAGTAACAATGTCCAAAGCACTATTATTATTTCTTACAGCATTTATCGGTTTTATAATTGGTATTTTATTTTCTTATATTTTTATTAAGAAAAGAAATACTCGCTGATAATTTCGAGTCGGTTTTTGACTTTGGAGGTTATATATTCAAAAAAAATTATCCTGAATAAAGGAATGCTTTACTTTGCTATTTGAATTCTTTTCGTCAGAATTCGTTGAAATATACCGGATCCGGTAGTTCCACAATTTGATGATATAAAGTTATTTCAGCATATTTAAAGTTCGTTTCGGAACAGTATGGTTCGGTGACGAACAGATGAAATATCAAAAGAAGCTTCATTTTTTATTCTGAATACGTTGCGCTTTTACTTATAAATAGGTAACTGAGTCTAAGATTTTCCCATATATATACAAGTATATCCATAAATTATACAATATTAAATTATCATTTCCTCATTTTGGCATGTTGACTGCTCTTTTATAAATTTGGACAATAGCAGTTTTCCAATTTTAACTACTAAAGAGGAGGAATGATGAAAAAGTTATTCATTATAACTAGCATAATATTTTATCTATTGTGTACAACTGCAGTCTTTGGTACCGAAGCCTGGGATTCTGGAAAAGTGTATTCCAAATCAGGAATTCAGGTAGAGTATCAGGGCAGTATTTATAAAAACAAATGGTGGACAGAAGGAGAAAATCCGGCTAAGTCAGGGCAGTGGGGCGTATGGGAACTTATAGAAGAAAACGTTGACCCTATGCCTGATCCTGCTCCAAATCCCACCCCATCTCCTTCCGGAAATACCTGGAAGGATGATACAGTATACAACGATGGCGACTTAGTTGTTTACAATGGAAAAAAGTATGAAGCACAGTGGTGGACTAAAGGCGATAATCCTGAACAGACAGGACAGTGGGGAGCCTGGAAAGTTTTAGATGAGACTGTAACACCTCAGCCTGACCCTGAACCGACACCCGAACCATCCGGGGATACCTGGAATGTCGATACAGTATACAACGATGGCGCACGGATTGTGTATAATGGGAAAAAGTATGAAGCACAGTGGTGGACTAAAGGCGATAATCCTGAACTCTCCGGCAAATGGGGCGTATGGAGACTTGTAGATGAAAATATAGACCCCCCACCTGAACCTGACCCGACTCCGGACCCCGATCCAAATCCTGACCCTGTCCCTGCGCCCGATCCTGTTCCTGATCCGATTAATATTAACAAAAAAGTCGGTGCTTATTTTGCTGAATGGGGTATATACGGAAGAGATTATCAGGTTACTGATATACCTGTCAAGCACATCACGCATATTACTTATGCGTTTCTGAATATTAAAAACGGTAAAGCGGTTATAGGAGATCCTTATGCTGCTGTTGATAAACATTTTAAAGAGGTTACAACTGAATACGGAACTTTTCCTGCGGACAGCTGGAATAAGTCCTATGAATACTGCGGCAATTTTAGAAGACTGAATTTACTTGATGAAATGGTCCAGGATTACTATGGAAAAGATATTGTTATACTGCTTTCAGTAGGCGGCTGGACATGGTCTGAAAACTTTCCAGAAGTAATTAAAGATGGAACCAGCAGGGAAGTTTTTGCGCAGTCACTTGTTGATATTGTAGAACAATACAATTTTGACGGAGTCTCTCTTGATTATGAATATATTGCTGTAGGACCGCAGAAAAGCTACTCAATACCGAAACCGGAAGAAAGTGACCAGTTTATTCTTCTTCTTAAAAAACTCAGAGAAAAGTTTGAAGCACTCGAAAATAAAACAGGCAAAAAATACGAAATAACAATGGCTGTATCCGGGGCTCCGGGAATGTTGAAATATGTTGATGTAAAAGGTATGTCAGACTACTGTGATGTTCTTGATATAATGACTTATGACTACAGCGCTCCGGCATGGGGCAATGCTGCTGGTCATCAGAGCGCGGTTTATAATAATCCAAAGAATCCCGACAACCAGACAAACAGCGATTTTGAAAACTGGAATGTCAACGGAATTACACAATACCTAATAGAACAGGGGGTGCCCAGAAGTAAAATTCTTATTGGTGCGCCATTGTACGGTAGAAGCGGGAAAAATATTACAGAACTTTTCCAGACAGGCGGCACTATAGGTGACGGTTCCTGGGGAAAAGGTGTTTACGACTATCATGATATAATCAATATGTCAAGTGAATATGTTTTTTATGATGAAAATGCAGAAGCCAGCTATTATCTTAATACAACAACACAGGAATTTATCACTTTCGATAATATTCAGGCAGTACAGGCAAAATGCAGATATATAAGAGCACAGGACCTATCAGGTATATTTTTTTGGGAATTCTCAGGCGACAGCCCTGATCCTGAAGACTCAATAATCAAAGCTGTACATGATTATTTTACAAAAGCTTTGTAATTCCAAAAGTCAGTTATAACAAAAAGCCTGCTGAAAAGCAGGCTTTTTTGTTATGCAGTCTTATACAGAAGGGATAAACTTTATTTTGCTCGTATTTTATTAACAAAAATATACAATATAAAAGTAATAAAAATAATCATCATTTCATAAAATATAAACTTAAATCCAACACTGAATACCGCCCAAAAAGTATATGCAAGAGCCAAGAGAGTAAATATATACTCAAAAATACTAATTTTTAAACTTCTTTTAATAGATATTACGAAATAAGAGCAGCAACTGAAAAAATAAACTATTAGTGCAAAAGAAGTAGCTATCGTTATAATAAGATTAAACTGATTAACAAGGTTTTTTGACATTGTAAGGAAAAGAAAACCTGTTATCAGGCATGAAGTAAATATTATGGCTCTTGCAGGACTGCCGCTTTTATTTCTGACCTTAAAATAATTAGAACCCACAAACAGGCCATCTTCTGCTGCGGCAAAAATAATCTGTCCCTGCAGCAGTATCCAGCCATTAACAGCACCTAAACATGAGATAACAGCACCTATCGCTACAACAGATGCCCCAATTGGGCCTAAGATAATAGCTGCCGCTTTAGCAAAAGGTGCAGTACTTGACTGAAGTTGCTCCATCGGGATCATGCCCATTATAACAGTTGAAGTAGCTATGTAAATAACTGATACTAAGAGAGTTCCTATAATAGTTGCCCTTGCTATCATATGTTTCTTTTCTTTTTTTACTTCACCGGCCGGAATAGTTGCAGACTCCATGCCTACAAAAGCCCAGAGTGTTAGCATTGCAGCATAAGAAATGGCACTGAGGTCCGATCTGTGTGGATTTTGGGAAAGGTTCACATTGTTCACAATATTAGAACCGTCAAAATACCACCAGCCGAAAATTACCACAATAGCGATAGGTATCAGTTTAAGAACTGTAGTTACTACCTGGACCACTCCTGCTTCTTTAACCCCGCCTACATTTATGAACGTGAATATCCATATAATCAATATAGCCATACCTGCAGAAAAAACCGGATCTGTTAATCCCGGGAAAAAATACTGGAGGTATCCTACCCCGGCAATGGAGATTGCCGCATTGCCTGCCCAAACATATATCCAGTAGCAGAGGGAGCACTGAAAGGCTATAAAATCACCAAAACCTTCTTTGTTATAAGCATACATGCCGCCAGTTTTCGGAAGAATACTGCTGAGTTTTCCTAAAGTCAAGGCAAGGCAGATAGTTCCGAAACATGTAAAGCCCCATGAAACCAAGCTTATACTTCCAATCTTTGCCAAAGACGAAGGAAGCAGAAATATACCTGAACCTATTATGTTGCCAAGTACTAATGCCAATAGAATCCAAAAACCGATTTCTTTATTTTTCTGTGTCATAATACCCTTTTGTTTATTTATGTTTTTATTATACCGGAAGAATAGTAAAGTTCTGTGACTGTGACAGAAATATCTTCCCGAACTTCTAAATTTCCTGTTATATTTTCTATTTTTCGAATAGTATCATTCACAATAGGTTCTTCTATTGTAGCTGATATACATTGCCAGGGATTTTCTACAGTATCCCCCCAAAAACCCATAAAAAGTGGCATTTCCGATAAGTATTCTCTGGGCTGTCTTGCATCATATATATAAACAGAAGAATTGTTCATTCCTGTAAAAATCTGGAGTATTTCCTGAAAAAATTCAATATTTCCAGTGCATATATTAAAAAGAAATCTTTTTTGCTTTTCTTTTATATCTATCTTTTCATTGAGATATCCGGAAAAAGTGTTTATTATTTCATCTGAACTTTTTTGATTGACTATTTCGTTTACTGCGTTTTGGTTCTGGCATACTCGTGAAATTGCAGAAAGCAGCCTTATGTGCTGATTTGTTTCATGCTCAGGAGCAATAATAAAAACGAACAGATGGACAGGCTTTCCATCAAGAGACTCAAAATCGATACCATCAGCGGAAGTAATAATTCCCACAATAAATTCTTTTATTCCATATAGACGGCAGTGAGGAATGGCAATACCGTTTCCAAAACCTGTTGTGCCTAAAAGTTCTCTGTCCTTTAGAGCAGAAAAAAGGGAATTTTCTGGTATGTTTTTTAGTGCAGGTGATTTTTTTGCACAAGAGGCAATGGCTTTTAAAACTTCTTCTTTATCCTTGTATCTTGCACCTTGAATAACAGTGTCTTTATTAATCCAATTCAAAAAACGTCCCATTATTAAAGGCTCCTTCGGTGAAATTATTTGAAATATTTTTTTTTATTTTTTTTATGATTAATCAGGTTAAGTCAGCATACTTTGCCTTTTTTCTTTTAACCCGGATCATGTATAATTTGGGTTTAACTTCTCCCCTGAAACATCAATTATTATATCAGGGTAAATTTAATATTTAATTTTAAAAAATATAACACATTTATAAATAGTGCTGTATTCACGGCGCGCTAAGCCGTCGCCCCCGCAGTCGAGAAACTATGGCTTACAAGTCGGTGTTCGCGCCCTACCAGTTTGTTTCAAATAAGATTAAACTTCGTCATACAAAGATCAACGCTAATTATTATAATTAATCTTCCGGATAATAAACCAGGTGTCCGCAAAAATCGCAGGTTGCTACCATCCCTTTTTTAGAATCATTTAAAGTTTGGGGTGTTAATTTCAGGTGGCAGTTTCCGCATGTTCCATTTCTTATTGCAGTTAAAGGCTCTCCGGGTTTTTTGATTAATCTTGAATACAAAGAGAATATTGAGGAATCAATTTTGGCAACTTTTGCAATTCTGCTTTTCATAACTTCCTTAATCTCTTCTTCAAGGCTTTCAGCAAGTTCGTCAAGCTCTTCTTTACTTTCTTCCACTTCTTTAGCTTTGTTTTTATAAACCTTTTCTAAATTCTCCAGGCTTTGTTTGTTGGCCTGAAGCTGATCCATAAGTCTAATCTGTTCGGTTTCGAGTTCTTCTATATGGTATTTACAGGTTTCTATTTCAGTCATTAAAGCTCTGTATTCATCGTTCTTTTTAACTAATGCTGATTTATCTTTATAGCTTTTTATTTTATCTTTAAAACCATCTATTTTCGAATCAGTTTTTTTAATCTCAAGCTCTGTCTTTTTTACATTTTCTCTGGCAACTTCTTTTTTGCTTTTTTCAGCTTCAAGTTCATTTTCTATTTGTTTTTTTTCTTTAGGAATTTCCTGTAATCTAAACTTCATTTTTTTGAGTCGCATATCTGAAGTTTGCAATTCCAGTAGATCTTTAACCCATTTTTTCATTATTTCACCTTTTTCTTAATACATAATATAATAATATTGTTTTTTGTCAGTAATTACAATAGTTTAGGTTGACAATTTTTTTTATCGTTTGAATCAGATATAATATTCGCGTTAAGTAACTTAAGCGTTTTTTCTGTTGCTATCCTGCCCTGCCGTGTTCTCATGATATAACCCTCCTGAATAAGGAATGGCTCGTATACCTCTTCAATTGTCCCGACCTCTTCACCGGCGGCAACAGCTATATTTCTTATTCCTACCGGCCCGGCTTTAAAACGGAATACAAGAGAGTCAAGGATTCTTTTATCCATTTCGTCAAGGCCGTTTTCATCTATATCCAGCATATCCAGTGATTTAGCTGCAGTTTCTGAAGTAATACAGTTATTAGCTTTCACTTGAGCATAATCTCTTGCCCATTTTAAAAGGTTATTAGCTATTCTGGGCGTTCCTCTACTTCTTTTAGCTATTTCAAGAGCACCGGAATCTTCAATTTCTATATCTAAAATTCGAGCGGATCTTTTAATAATTTTTTTTAGTTCTTCCGGAGGGTAGTAGTCAAGAAGACAGTTCAGGGTAAATCTGGACCTTAAAGGAGCAGATAACAGGCCTTTTCTTGTAGTAGCTCCAATGAGGGTAAATTGTTTAAGGTTCAGCCTGATGGAACGGGCCCCGGCCCCCTGGTCAATCATAATGTCAATAAAAAAGTCTTCCATTGCACTGTAAAGATATTCTTCCACTGCTGTCTGAAGCCTGTGTATCTCGTCAATAAATAAAATATCTCCTTCCTGAAGTGAAGTCAGTAGGCCTGCCAGATCTCCAGGTTTTTCTATGACCGGTCCGCTTGATGATTTTATTCGGGCCCCTTTTGTATTTGCTATTATGTAGGCAAGAGTTGTTTTTCCTAAACCCGGCGGACCGGACAGCAGCAGATGGCCGAGAGGTTCTCCTCTTCCTTTTGCAGCCGTAACAAACAGTTCCAGCCTGTCCTTAACTTTCTGTTGGCCCGGGAATTCGTTAAATATTTGAGGTCTAAGGGATTTTTCGAATTCTTCATCTTTTTTATTTAAGCTTGATTTAATAAATTTTTCCTCGGGCATCGTTTTCCTTGGATTGTTTAATGTTGTTTTTAAACTTGAAGTTGAAAAAAGAGCAATCCCTTTTTTTACAACAATTATTTAATATAATTTAATCACTAAAATTTTCGAGATAATGAATTTTTTTTTTAAATTTTATTGCTGATTCAGTTTCGTATTTGCAATTTACACTGTTTCGGTTAATTCCCATTGGAATTGTACACAGAGGATGGTTAATGCTTTTAGAAATATCTTTTCTATTAAAAAAAATATCTTGTAATAATGTCCCTATGTGATACCTTTCATTATTTGTTAGTTGGCTGTATTTTTTGCTCATATGCAATCCTCTCTTATTAGATTTAACTGAAGAAAGGTTATACTCCAACTAATTTTAGTTATCAAATAATTTTCGATTGCACTTTAAAATTGAATGCTGCTTTATAATGCTTATGGAAATGGAAAATAATACAAATAATAATGCTGGTAAAATACCTACTGCAGCAATTGTCGGTAGGCCGAATGTAGGAAAATCTGCACTTTTTAATGCTGTTACAGGCAGACGAATATCGATTGTACATCAGGAAAGCGGAGTAACAAGGGACAATGTTGTTGCACCTTTTAAGTGGAGTGGGCATTTTTTTCAGCTAATTGATACAGGCGGTTTAGGGTTGGGAAATATCAAACCCGGAAAAAACACTTCATACTTTGATACAAAAATATGTCAACAGGTAGAGGTAGCTGTCAACTCTGCGGATCTGCTGCTTTTTGTTGTTGACATTACTTCAGGTGTGACTGCCCTTGATGAAGAGGTTGCTGAAACATTACGGAAATGCGGGAAAAAAACTGTCCTTGTAGTGAATAAAACAGATAATCAAAAATTGGAAAATCATATTTATGATTTTATGTCTCTCGGTTTCCATGAAATATTTCCTGTTTCCTGCCTTCATAGAAGAGGTATAGATAAATTAATAAACAGATTTACCGGTTTCCTTTGGAAATCCGATTATGAACAAGAAACGGGCAGGCTTGCGATCTCTATTGTTGGTAGGCCGAATGTAGGAAAATCTTCTTTTATCAACAAGCTTGTTAAAGCTGAGCGGGTAATTGTAAGTGATTCTGCAGGCACAACAAGAGATGCTGTAGAAATGCCTTTCAGTGTTACTTTAGATAACAATAATTCAATTAAAGCCTCTATTATTGATACAGCAGGCCTGAGAAAAAAGCGTAGAGCAGATTCTGCAGTTGAAATATACAGTATCATTCGTGCTGAAGAAGCAGTCAAGAGATCAGATATTGTCCTTTTTATAATAGAATCGAATGAAAATGGTGCTACAGCGCAGGATTCACGAATAGGGCGCTTAATATCAGATTACGGGAAGGGTTGCATTATTGTTGCAAATAAGTGGGATCAATGCTCCGGCCTGAAACAAAAAAAAGTAAGGGAAACTATACGGAAAAAACTTCCATTCCTTGACTATTCCCCAATTATTTTTACCTGTGCTTTGAGCGGCTATAACCTTGAAGTTATAAAAAAGGAGATCGCTCTTGTTAATGAACAGTATTATGTTCAGATTCCCACTTCGACTGTAAATAAAGTTTTAACTGATGCAATGGCTTCCAATGCCCCTCCGGCAGTTAAGGGTGCTTTTTTTAAAATTTATTACGCAACAATGGTCCATAACCGACCGCCTCTTTTTAAGATTTTTGTTAATAATCCAAAATTATGTCCTGCGAATTATGAAGCATATCTGAGAAATTATTTACGTAAATCTTTCAATTTTTATGGATTGCCGATAAGAATCAAATTGGTTCCCAGGCAAAAAAAAGAATTTACTAATAAAAAATGAACAGAAAAAAAATTATTTTCGCATCAGTTCCGGCTCTAATAATTGCTGTCGCGTTAATTATCATGTTTTCAAAAAACAAGCAGCAATCGGTGGATAATAATTCACCGGCATACAGATGTTATCCGGTAATGGGTACCTGGGCCGAGTTAACACTGTACGGTAGTAAAAATGTAACGGAATTAGCTTTCAGAAAAATTCGTAAGGTATTTAATGATGTAAACAAGGTATGTAACCGATTTAATAAACAAAGTGAACTGTCCAGATTAAACAGTTCTGCTGCAGAAAGACCGTTCAAGTGCAGTAATTTACTTTGGAAGATCCTCATCGATTCAAAATTTTTTTATGAATTATCTGATGGTACATTTGATGTCACAGTAACTCCTTTAATGGAATTATGGGGATTTTACAGGAAACAGAATAAAATTCCTTCTGAATTTTTAATAAAAAAAACTTTAAAGCAAGTCGGATTAGATAAAGTAAAATATAACAAAAAAAATCATACAGTATTTTACACAGAAAAGGGGATACAAATTGACCTTGGCGGTATTGCTAAAGGCTATGCTGTTGATCTTGCGTTTGAATCAGTAAAGAAACTGAATCTCAAAGGGGGAATTATCAATCTCGGTGGTAATATCAGAACCTTCCCCTCTTCTCCACCGGGAAGAAAAAACTACTCTATTGGTATTAGAGACCCCTTTGATAAAAACAAAATTATGGGAGGGACAGTTAAGATCCTGAACAGTTCAATTGCAACAAGCGGAGACTATGAACGGTTTGTAATAATAAAGGGAGAAAGATTTACACATATAATTAATCCTCTAACAGGCTATCCTGTAAAAGGTATGGCTGCTGTTACGGTAATCTGTAAAAGTGCCTTATGGGCTGATGCTATTTCAACATCTGTTTTTCTAAATGGAAAACACTTTGCAAAAAAGATACACGAAAATTATCCAGGCGTCGATATGCTTATTATTCAGGGATACAAAAACCTCCCTCAAACAATCAGTATCAATACCTACGGAAGAATATGGAAACAGATAAATAATATCCTTCCCGAATACAAAGATAAGGAAAAAAAATAATATCAATCATTAATCCCGCAGCGTTTTGAAGTTTACAAATTAATATAAATATTGTTTTCAAATACATACCGGCCATTTAACGGCAGTAAACATGCAGTTGAAAATCTTTAAAAATAAATTAGTTAAAATCTTTGTAAAGTTCAAATGCATATTTGGGTCAAATTCCTGATTGTACGCTAACGACTGACAAAAAAATCAAATTTGTCTTCAGCCTATGCAGTGCCCGAAACTTCGTTGTGTTGCGGAAGTGAATCTTATAGGAATGCAGCTACTCTATCATTCATATCTACGGGTGATAAAATATAAATCTGCAGATTAAGGGTTAAAATCGGCTGCTTGGCGAGGAGGTATTATTTTTAACTTTGTTTAGTTTATTTTTTTTTAGAGGACCTTGCCAGTGTTTTGGCCATTGTGTCTATTTCCTGAAGTACAATTCCGGTACCTGTAGCCACAGCCTGAAGAGGATTATCTGCAACAAATACTGGTAATCCTGTTTCTTCAGTAGTAAGTTTATCTATATCTTTAAGCATAGCCCCTCCTCCTGCAAGCATAACGCCTCTGTCTATTAGGTCTGCTGCAAGTTCCGGGGGACAGTGTTCCAGTGTGGAACGGATCGCTTCAATTATACTTGTTACTGGTTCCTGAAGCGCATTTCGTATTTCTTCACCTGCTATTTCTATTGTTTTAGGCAGACCTGAAATTAGATCCCGTCCTTTAACTTCCATAGTTTCAGCATCTTTTGTTTCCGTTGCACAACCAATCTTCATTTTTATCTGTTCAGCAGTCCTTTCTCCTATCAGCAGATTATGTGCCCTTTTCATATGCTGAACTATACCCGCATCCATTTCATCTCCGGCAACTCTGATACTTCTTGATTCCACAATACCTGCAAGTGATACAACCGCCACTTCTGTAGTGCCCCCGCCAATATCCACGATCATACTGCCGGAGGGTTCCATTACAGGAAGACCTACTCCGATCGCTGCAGCCATTGGTTCTTCTATTAAATAAATTTCTCCCGCGCCGGCTCTCTGAGCACTGTCCTTTACTGCCCTTGTTTCCACTTCTGTAATACCTGAAGGCACTGCCACCAATACTCTTGGATGTAAAAATCTTCTTCTTTTATGAACTTTTCTAATAGCTTTCTGTATAAAATATCTGAGCATTTCTTCTGTTATATCAAAATCGGCAATAACTCCATCTTTCATAGGCCGGATAGCTCTTATATTACCGGGTGTTCTGCCAAGCATCCGTTTAGCTTCTTCACCTACTGCAACTACTTCCTGTTTATCATTTCCTTCTGCTACTGCAACTACTGACGGCTCAGAAAGCAATATTCCGTGGTCTCTGACAAAAACAAGGCAGTTTGCTGTACCCAGGTCAATACCTATATCTGTAGCAAAAACTTTGGCTAATTTTTGATATAACATAAAAAATCCTCAAAAAAACTTTTCCAAATATATTCATTTCAACTTTCAGCTATTCTCTTTATGTGAAATTTAATCTCTATAAGTATAAATTTCCACCTATATTCTGTCTATTTGTGATTTTTTGTACAACTGAGGATAATTTATTTATTTAAATCATTAAAAACATTGTTTATTCTGGAAACAATCTTTTCAGGCGTGAATCCGTACTCATCTGATAGCTTTTTATATGGTGCAGAGTCCCCAAAATGATTAAGGCCGATAGCAAGCCCTGATTTGCCGATAAACTTTTCCCACCCAAAAGTAGTTCCGAGTTCTAAAGATACAATATTTTTAAAATTTTCGGGAATTACAGACACCTGATAATCTTTTTCCTGAGCTAAAAAAAGTTCTCTTGAAGGCATAGATACAACTCTTATTCTTTTTCCTTCTTTTCTTAACAATTCTGCAGCCTTTAAACCCAGGTTGACTTCTGAACCTGTAGCGATTATTAATATATCAAAATTTTTGTCATCAGAAAGTATATACGCTCCTTTTGCTACATCAATTTTATCCTTCAGCTCAGGAGGAACTGGATCAAGCTTCTGTCTGGTTAACAACATTGCAACGGGACCTTCTATTCTTAGAGCAGAATTCCACGCATGAGCTGCTTCATTTGCATCGGCAGGCCTGATTACGGTCATACCGGGAATAGAGCGAAGCATTGCGATTTGCTCTATGGGCTGATGGGTCGGACCATCTTCACCGACAAAAATAGAATCATGAGTAAAGCAGTAAACAAGATTAAGCTTTTGAATTGCAGCAAGTCTCAATGCGGGTTTCATGTAATCCGAAAAAACAGTAAAAGTTGCTGCGTAAGGGATTACACCCCCATATAGGGACATACCGTTTATGAGGAATCCCATGCCGAGCTCTCTTACACCAAAATGGAAGTTTTTACCTGATAAGTTCTCAGGTGTAAAATCTGATTGAGTTTTGACCAAAGTCTTTGTAGAAGGTGCAAGGTCTGCAGCCCCTCCCATTAAAGCCGGGACCAGTTCTGAAGCTTTTTGTAGTATTGCCCCGGCCGAAGCTCTTGAAGCGGCGGGTTCATCCGTCGGAGCGGTTTTTAGTAATTCTTCCAGTAAATTTCCAGGGATACTTTTATGAAGCCTTTTGGATATATTTTCAGCTTTTTCAGGCTTAGTCTCCAGAAATTTGTTAAACTCATTATCCCACACAGCAGCTTCTGCTTTAAGCTCTTTAACCCTTTTGCTGCATAATTCTTTAACTTCTTCATTAATATAAAAGGGTGTTTCGGGAAACCCGAGTCTTTTTTTAGTTGCTGCGAGTTCTTCTTCACCAAGAGGTTCACCATGCGCTGAATTCTTATTTACTTTATTCGGAGAACCGAAGCCAATCTGAGTTTTGCAAATAACAAAAGTAGGTCTGCCGTCAGACTGCAAAGCTTTTTCGAGTCCCTTTTCCACTTGACTGATACTGTTAGCATTTTCGATAGTAATTACTCTCCAACCGTAAGCTTCATAACGCATTCCGACATTTTCAGTAAATGCAAGTGAGGTATCACCTTCTATAGTAATATTGTTACTGTCATACAGGCAAATCAGATTATCAAGTTTCAAATGACCGGCCAATGACGCTGCTTCATGGGTAGTGCCCTCCATCATGCAGCCGTCACTGCAGAGTGTATAAACTTTCTGTTTATTAAATAATTCAGAATTATTGAGCCCTATTTCAGCAGCAAACTGCTTTGATGCTATACTCATACCGACACCTGTAGCAAAACCGCTTCCAAGAGGTCCGGTCGTAACTTCAACTCCGGTCGTATGTTTGTATTCGGGATGACCGGGAGTTAAGCTTTGCCATTGACGGAACTGTTTAATATCCTCGAGTTTCATGCCGTATTCGAACAGGTAAAGGAGTGAGTAAAGTAACATTGAACCGTGACCGGCAGATAGAACAAATCTGTCTCTGCCCAGCCATTCCGGATTAGCCGGATTATGACGCATATATTTATACCAAAGAGTAAAAGCAAAATCTGCACAACCCATCGGCATACCGGGATGTCCTGATTTTGCTTTTTGTACTGCCTCTGCTGAAAGAATTCTGATATTATCTGAAGCAATTTTTAATATACTGTCCACTGTTATTTCCTTTCTCCTTATTATAATAATTTTTTCAGAAGATAATGACTATTTTTACCACGGCTTTTTTTTATTTCAATGGAATCAAAAAAATTGATATCGAAATAATGGGAATTTTACTAAATTAGGCGTTTTACAAAGTTTAAATGTTTTATTTGGATTGGAATTCCGTTTTATGTGCTTTTAGAGGCGGGACCTTAAAATGATTCCGTTTTATGCATTTGCAAAAACGGAAATCGAATTTAGCTGTTTCTTTTATTGTATAAGTTTTAGCACAGCAAAACTGTGTAATCCTAACAAATTGATTTTTCTGAAAACCTATGCTGCGTATATTATCTTACAGAATAGTTGAAAAAAGGAAAAACAGTAAAGAAGCCATTCTCATTGTAATTCAGCAGACCTATCTGGAAACATGAAGAACTCATTTTATAATTAGTATTGATTAAACCTATTTGATTTCCTTTAAACTGGGATGAAACATTAATAATACCAACTTGTGTGCCTTCCACCCTGCTGTCTGAATTATTGATACCGCCAATCTGGAATATATTTGAATTAAATTCGGCTATATTTACACCGCCAAGCTGAGCTCCTTCAGAATGCTTGCTTGCTTCATTGTATGCTGCTATCTGTAGACCGCCGAAATTTTGCGAAACATTTGCTCCGCAGAGTTGTAACCCATTACTGTTTCTGGAATTTAAATTGACTCCGGCCATTAAAACCCCGTTTATTCCCGATGATTCTGACAGAAAACTCAATTCCAGACCGTTAACTTTCTGGTTAGTTCTCCAGTAATCACTGGAAAAGGGTATTCCAAACTTAACTCCGTTTACTACCTTTGAATTTGGAATATTTTTAACACCATCCCATACAGACAATTGTACTGGTGTCCAGGCAAAAACGCTCACTGAAAGAGTCATCATGACAGCCATCAATACCAAACGAATTTTTTTACTTACACTCATTTATATCCTCCAGGAAAATAATAGTTTAATTTAAAGTATTATTAATGCTTATACGAATTTTATCTGAAGCCAAACATAGTTTCAATAGCCAATTAAACAAATTTAAATAAATTTTTAGTTTTCATTCAGCCTCAAAAAAAGTTATTTTTTTGAGGAAAAAAGTTATTATGATTTGTTTTATATAATTACAAATGCTTTATATTAATTCATAATAATTTAAATAAACAATTAATACAGGTAATACAGGAGTTAAAATATGGGCACTGAACTTTCATATGTTATAATTACACCTTATACGATTCAAAAATCCAGGACAGGTGGAGTTTTGGCCAGGCTTTTATCACGGACTGACCTTGATTTTGTTGGAGCTAAAATGTTGGCACCGACAAAAGATTTCATTTCTGAATATACTGAAGTACTGGAGAAAGATGCTTTGGATGATGAAAAAGATTCAGTGAAAAATATTGCTGATTATATAAAAGAAAGTTTTGTCCCTCATGAAAACAAGTACCACAGAGTGATGTTTCTGCTATTTAAAGGGGAAAATGCCTGTGAAAAAATATATAAAATAGCCGGTAAAATTAAACCCGGCATCAGGACCGGTGAAACTATAAGGGATACTTATTCTGACTGCATCTTAACGCCTGACGGTTCGGTTAGATATTTTGAACCGGCCATAATTGTTCCTTCATCTAAAGACAATGTTCAAAAAGAGTTAAAGTGTATTTTAAAATATATCGAGAGACAGCCGAATATCATTAATAAAGATTTGCTTACAGGAGATAATAACAGGAAAGAACGAACTCTTGTTATTATTAAACCGGATAACTGGCATCATCCAAGTTCCAGACCGGGGAGCATCGTTGATATGCTCAGCAAGACCGGTTTGCGAATAGTTGGATGCAAACTTTACAGGATGTCAATCGAAGAAGCACTGGAATTTTATGGTCCCGTACAGGAAGTATTGAGAAAGAAACTTGCCCCGGAAATTGGTGAGCAGGCAAAAAAAATACTTGAGCGAGAGTTTGAATTTAAGATAAGCGATAAAACTTGCGAAAGCCTAACTGAAACTGTAGGGGAAGAATTTGCTGATGACCAGTTTTCTATGATAGTTGAATTTATGTCCGGTATAAGGCCGGAAGAATGTCCCCGGGAAGAGTACTCAGCTCCCGGCAGGGCAAAATGCCTTGTCCTTATTTATCAGGGGAAAGATGCAGTTCAGAAGATTAGAAGTGTACTGGGGCCTACTGATCCTACTAAAGCTCCCGGTGGAACTATACGGCGTGATTTTGGTACTGATGTAATGATAAACACAGCGCATGCTTCAGATTCCTATGAAAATGCAAAAAGAGAGATGAAGATCGTTAAAATAGAAAAAAATGATATTTCAGAGATAATACAAAGCAATATCTAAGTAGAAACCCTGAAGGGGGATATGACCCGGTTATTAAAAAGGCAGGTAGAACCGGACAAAGATTTGTTTTTCGAATCTCCTCCATTCGCCAGGCCGGGGTATCAAATGACCGAGAGGATAAAAATTACAAGAAAAAACGAACTTTTAAAAAATAAAAAACGTTAGACTGCAGCAAGCAAATGACTGAAAAAATTTTTAAAAATATACCTTTTAATATTCGTTTTGAAGAATTGTATCAAAGGCTTCACGTAAAAGATAATACACGCTTTTCCGATATGATTAAAGAGTTGGCAGATGAAGGTGCTGCAAAAGCGAACCTCAAAGGTATGTACAAAAGTTGTTATATAGATGAAAAGGGTAAGGATTTCATTATTGTCGAAGGTGTAAAGCTAACGAGTAGAATATTAAGAAAAAATGTAGATAAAATAAACAAAATATTTTTATATATTGCTACTTGCGGATATGAGCTTTCCGAGTGGTGTTCAAAAAAAACCGATCTGCTCGAAAATTTCATAGCCGATGCAATACAGGAACATGCATGCAGGATAGCTGCAGATACTGTAATTCGGGAAATTGATGAAAAATTCAAGCTTGAAAATCCATCATCGATGAATCCGGGATCTCTGGCTGACTGGCCGATCTTTGAGCAGGATAAATTATTTACTATAGCCGGGAATGGAGCTGAGGCAATATCGGTCAGCATTAATGAAAACTATTTAATGCAGCCTACAAAGTCTCTTTCCGGAATCAGATTCTCAAGCGAGGTGACTTTTTGTAACTGCCGGATGTGCCCCCGGGAGAACTGCCCTACAAGAAAAGCCGAATACACAGAACAGCATAATTATTAGAAGCTACACGAAAAGAATCTTAGTTTTACAGGATGATATTTAAAATTACTAATATAAAATATCAAATGAGATTTACTACTGTTTTATAATTTGCTGTTCAGTAGTTTATTAGAAAAAAAATTTAATTTTATCAGAAAAAAAATGATTTATAAAAAACTTTCGATAATAATTCCTGTATATAATGAAGAGAAAACAATTTTAAATGTTCTTCATAAAATATCTACTGTTAATTTAACTCTGAAAAAGGAGATAATAATAGTAAATGACGGTTCTACTGATAATTCCGAAAAAATAATTAAAGAGTGGCTGGCCGGTAAAGTAGCAAACAACAATATTTTTTATCTGACTAAGGAAAACGGAGGAAAAGGATCTGCAGTAAGGCATGGTATAGAAAATTCCACTGGCGACATAGTGATAATACAGGATGCAGATTTAGAGTATAATCCGGAAGAAATAAATTACTGTATACAGCCGATAATTGATAATAAAGCAAAAGTGGTGTATGGCTCTCGTGAATTATCAGGGAAAAAGCGCAGGTATTCTTATATTTCATTTTTTATGGGAGGCTTGATAGTAACAAACTGGATTAATTTCTTATTCGGTACAGGCCTGACAGATGAACCAACCTGCTATAAAACTTTTGACGGCAACCTTATTAGATGCCTGCTTTTTAACGGAAACGGTTTCGAGTGGGAACCGGAAATCACATGTAAATTAATAAGATTGGGTTTTGACATATATGAAACCGGTATAAGCTATACTCCAAGAAATTTAGAAGAAGGGAAAAAAATTAATGCCTTTGACGGCTTTAAGGCTTTATGGGTGATTTTAGTATGGAGATTTGCACCAATAAAAAAAGAAAGTATCAAACTTAATGCATTAGCAGATAAATTTTTTTATTTTAAACGGCCTGAATTAAAAAAAATATTATTCTTTGTTTTTTTTATTGCATTGTTATTACGTGCTTTGATATTAATCCCGGGTATAAATGATCCAAAAGAAAATTATTCCAGGCCGGACAGTTCTACATATTTGAATCCCGCTGAAACATTAGCTGAAACAGGGGATTATAAATATAAAACTGATACTGAAAGTTATTATGCTTACCGTGCTCCAGGCTACCCGTTCTATCTGGCTTTATTTTACAAATTCACTGATAATTTACAGTGGCCGGTTATTTTTATGTGTATTATAAGCGCACTGACCTGTGTGCCTATTTTCTATTCCGGATATAATTTCGGAGGTAAATGGACAGGTTTTATTGCCGGACTTTTATTTGCATTTAATGTTACAAGCGCTTCACATGCTCCCTTGCTGCTGTCTGATACTTTGTTTACCTTTATTATTGCCGTACAATTTTTTTATTTTATAAAATTTTACTTTACTAAAAGGAGTTTATTTCTATTCATTTCTGTATTTTTAGCTTCAATTTCCGCTTATATCCGTCCTATAGAAATTTTATGGTTTTTACCTTGTCTGTTTCTTGTCTTTATTTTCAAAGAGTTTTATTTAAAAAAGAAAATCTCAGTTGCTGCTTTACTTTTTATACTCTTTTTTATACCTCTGCTGCCGTGGATGGCCAGGAATTATGTTAATAAAGCTGGTTTTTCACTCTCTACTGATGCAGGAAATTTATTATATAATAACGGGGCTGTTTTGCTTGGTAAAATAGAAAAACGCTCTCCTGAGAAAATTAGAGAAGAGATGCATAAATCGATAGATTTGAAGTTTAAGAAAAATCCTGATATTTATAGAACAGAAGCTGCAAGGGTAACGTACGAAAAAAATAAACTGTTAAAACTTATTTTAAAATATCCTTTTACTTATTTTGCTCTATCATTAAGACCATGGGTACTTTTGCCTGATTTACCGACATTTTACCAGGTTTTGGGAATAACTGTTTCGGGGAAGGGGACTTTTGATATATTAAACACTAAAGGGATATTTGCTGCAGTCAGCCATTATTTTAAGGGAAAAACGATGCTGCTGTTTTTATCCCTACCGCTTTTGCTGATAGTCGGACTAACTTACCTCGGATGTTTACTTCAGTTTTTAAAGTGGCTTTTCCGGAAGCAGTGGTTTCTTGTTTTTACGGCAATCGCGTTCATAGAATATTTTTTATTTCTTCCGGGTCCGATAGCAATGCCGAGATATCATCTTCCGGCGTTACCTATGATGTGCGTAATGGCAGCACTTTTTATTTTTAAAATAATAAAACACGTTTCCTACCGGAATTAGATAGTTATTTCTTTAGACAGAAGCCTTAAAAAAATATTTTTTTAATTTTCGATAAAACATTTCTATAAAATTAAGTAAAAATTATCAAATGATAAGGTAAATATTGTATCATAATAGTTTAAATACAAAATTTATCAACTCTTAAATTTATTTATAGCTTTTAGACTTATGTTATTATAATTTTAGGTTAAAGGTGCATACCCAGTTTGGGTTTTTCTTTAGTGTTTTTCCTCTCCAGCACCTGAATGACGCTGTCAATTCCTCCGCCACCTGATTTGATATTGTTTATATCTAGCCATATTGCTTTTACGCCGGCATTGCGAAGTGCCTCTTTATATTTATTACTGACTCCATCGACAGCGATTATAAGATTAGATCTTACAAGGAAGTAATCTGTTGCAAGGTTGTCAATATCTTCTTTGGAAACAGGTATAATTTTATAATTAAGTTCTTTCTGTATATAATCAGTGAAAATAGCATCCTTTTCAGTAAGGATATATTGGCCTTTATTAAAATCCATTTCATAAACATCCGCTTTTGTTGGATTTTCTTCATTCATACGTTCCTGTGCAAACACAACTGTATTTTTGTTGAGCATATTGAAATATTTTTTTAAATGCATTTCAGAAGGACGCTTGAGTCTGTCTTTTACGACAATTATTTTATCAGTATCAAGCACTCTTTCTTTCGTCAGCTGTTTAACAGCTGCATTATTTGTCCTTATACCCTGTCCGACGAAACATACCTCATCTGCAGAAATAAAATCACTGCCTTCAAGCTTAGCATTACTTTTTAGTTCATATACAGGATCAATGTCTAAAAAATTCAAAAGAAACTTAAAAACTTCAGTTTCTTTTTTCCTTTGTGGGTTGGACAGTTTACCAACTATTATTCCTTTACGTGTATTTATAGCAAGATCGTTCATATACAGGAAACTACTTATGGGATTTATGATAAACTTCGGCGAAAGCTTGTTGTCTGCGGTAATATGGTTCTGCTCGCGTTTTATTAATATTGTCGGATTAAGAAAAATCAGGTTTACAAGGTCCTGCGGGGAGAGATTGGAAATAATATGATTTTTGTAGTTTTGTAAATTTAAAGACAATGGTGCATTAGAGTTGGAAAATTGTATTTTTAAAAAATCTTCAGCAAAATATTGTAATTCCGATAAACTGTTTCCGGATACAGTCATGCCGCTGCTGTCTACGGTTTTTGAAAATAGAACTTCTTTTGTTGTTAAAACTTTAACCCCTAAAGATTTTAATTTATCCGCGAGCAAAACTATTTCATTAAAAGCTTCTTCTCTATTGAAAACACCTTTAAAGCCGGAAACTACGGGAAAAATACTTATGAAAAAATCTTCGAGACCGGGAGGATGCACTAAAACAGTTTTTGCATCATACCAAACAGCTCCGGAGTGGGCTTTAATACTTGCATTATAAGCCGGGCAGTTGCTCGATAATAACAATGCTCCAAAAATAATTAATAAAGTTTTTCGTAAATGAACCATGATTAACCTTTTTGATTTTATTTTAAAATTTTAACATTTACTGTTATTTTAAAGTATTTTATTAATTCGTGTACTGCATTTATAAATTTAAAATCATTAAATATATGGTATTTTAATTTAGTTTTTATATAATAATATTATCATAAAAATGTTAAACTAAAAAAATGGAGGAAATTATGACACTTGATCCTTTAGCCGGCAAACCTGCACCTAAATCAATTCTGACAAATATACCAAGGCTTATAAGCGCATATTATGCTGTAAAGCCCAACCCTGAAAAAGTCTCTAATCTTGTTTCTTTCGGTACATCAGGGCACAGAGGGATGTCTTTAAACGGTACCTTTAATGAAGATCATATAATGGCTATTACTCAGGCTATATGCCAATATAGAAAACAGAATAGTATTGACGGCCCGCTTTTTATCGGTATCGATACACACGCTTTGTCGGAACCGGCTTTTATTACAGCACTAGAAGTATTAGCCGCAAACCAGGTTGAGAGTATGATACAGAAAGATGGTTATACTCCGACTCCTTCAGTTTCCCACGCAATCCTCAGATATAATAAAGGCAGGAAAACAGGTCTTGCTGACGGTATAGTTGTAACCCCGTCTCACAATCCGCCAAGTAACGGTGGTTTCAAGTATAATCCTCCAAACGGGGGGCCTGCCGATACCGGCATTACCCAGTGGGTTGCTGACAAAGCGAACGAATTTCTTAAAAACGGAAATAAAGGGGTAAAAAGAATCTCTTATGAAAAAGCGCTGAAAGCTTCTACGACTGTTGAATATGATTATGTGACTCCTTATGTAAATGCATTGAGAGATATAATTGATATGGAAGCGATCAAATCTGCTGGCCTCAAACTCTGTGCTGACTCATTAGGCGGTTCTGGTCTTGGCTACTGGGGACCGATAGCTGAAACTTACGGACTCAATATTGATTTCAGAAATGATCATCCTGAACCGACTTTCAGTTTTATGAATGTTGACAGAGACGGTAAAATCAGAATGGACTGTTCTTCCCCTTTTGCTATGGCGGGCCTGATCAGTCTGAAAGAAAAATATGATCTGGCATGGGGGAATGACCCTGACTTTGACAGACACGGAATTGTAACAAAAAGTGCCGGTCTCCTGAATCCAAATCATTATCTCGCTGTTGCAATTAATTATCTGTTTAGGAATAGAGAAGGCTGGAGAAAAGATGCTGCAGTTGGTAAAACCCTTGTCAGCAGTTCTATTATTGACAGGGTTGCAGTTGATCTGAATCGCAAACTTGCTGAGGTCCCTGTCGGATTTAAATGGTTTGTAAACGGCCTTGTTGACGGTTCTTTCGGTTTCGGCGGCGAAGAAAGTGCGGGTGCATCTTTCTTAAGAAAAGACGGAACAGTATGGACAACAGATAAAGATGGGATGATCCTTTCTCTGCTTGCTGCAGAAATTACAGCTAAAACAGGAAGGGATCCGGGTGAACATTATAAAGATTTGACCGATAAATTCGGGTCACCTGTTTATGAAAGGATAGATGCTGCCGCAAATACTGAACAGAAAAATATACTGAAAAAACTTTCTCCGGAACAGGTAAAAGCAACCGATCTTGGCGGGGAGCAGATAACAGCAAAACTTACAAAGGCACCCGGTAATGATGCTGAAATAGGGGGTTTGAAAGTTGTCACCGAAAACGGCTGGTTTGCGGCACGCCCGTCAGGTACAGAAGATGTATATAAAATCTATGCTGAAAGCTTCAAAGGAGAAGACCATCTTAAGCAAATACAAAAAGAGGCAAAAGCTATAGTTGACGATACCTTTAAAGCAGCAGGTGTATAAGTTATAATTGCAGAAAGGGGATCATTTCTTTTAAGCGGTAATGATTTCCTTTTTGTACTGAATCCCTTAACACCTTTTCAGCCGCTCAACAACCTGCAGTATAAGAGGAGGTGGGGATTAAAATGCTTTGTCATATAAATTGCGAAACCTCATTTTTAGTTTTTGCTGAGCAAAAGATAAAAATCTTCATGTTTTCTGTGTTCTTCGTGGTAGAAAAATAAACATAAAATATGTAACAAATCATTGCGCTCAACAGCTATTCCGCTATGCTCCATAGCTATAAATGAATTCGACGTTATTAAAGATAATGGGATGACTTATGAACTACAGTTATATTGTTTCAATTTTCATAAAAGACCGTGTAGGTATAATCGCGGATGTTACAAAGGCGATAGTTAGACAGGGTGGAGATCTTGGGGATTTAAACCAGGCTGTCCTGAACGGATATTTTACAATGATATTTATTGCGGAGTTTTATTCTGCGATTGATGCTGAAACACTCAAAGCGGAAATAAAAAACATTTTTGTTGAAAACGGCGATGAAATTTCACTTACAGTAAAACCTTTAGCAGGAAAAACAGAATCGAATTCTTTTGATGATTTAGACTGTGAGGAGAACTATTATGTAATGACCGTTTCTTCAGGAAACAGAAAAGGGCTTGTTTCAGAGGTTGCTAATTTCTGCAGAGAGAACCAAATAAATATTCTGCATCTTTCTACCAAAGTTACAGAGGATGATAAATATATTATGATGTACCTCATAGATCTTTCATCTGTCACTTTTTTGGATGTTTTTAGAAAAAAGATCAGGGAACTCGAAATTAACAGGAAACTAAGTATAGTATTGCAGCATAATGATATTTTCAAAGCCACAAACGAAATAAAATATTATAAATAAATTACGGTGACAGTAATGATTAGACCGGACCATATTCTGAATACTGTCGGAATGATCCAGAAAGAAAAACTTGATGTCAGAACAGTGACCATGGGGATTAATATACTGGACTGCAGAGATACAAACGTTAAAAATACATGTAGGAATATAATCTCAAAAATAAAAAAATATGCCGGGAACTTTGTGGAAACATGTGATTCTTTCAGTGAAAAATATGCAATACCTGTTGTCAATAAAAGGATTGCAGTAACTCCAGTTTCATTCATCGGCTCTAACTATTCAGTTTATGACTTTATCGAATTAGCCAGGGCGCTGGACAGGGCTGCAGAAAATGTGGGAATAGATATTATAGGCGGTTTCTCCGCTAATGTGGAAAAGGGCCTTACTGATGCCGATAAAATATTTATTGATTCTATTCCGGAAGCGCTTTCTTCAACTTTGCGTGTATGTTCTTCTATAAATGTAGGGTCTACCAGGTACGGAATTAATATGGATGCTGTGAAGACAGTCGGTGAAAAAATCAAAGAGGTGTCGGAACTTACTGCCGACAGAGGTGGTTTTGGAGCTGCTAAATTTGTTGTTTTCTGCAATCAGCCAGGCGACAATCCGTTTATGGCGGGAGCTATACACGGTTTGGGAGAAGCTGAAGCTGTTATAAATGTAGGTGTCAGCGGTCCCGGTGTTATAGCAAGCGCGCTAAAAAGGAAAATTAACTCTGAGGAGAGCTGCCGGCTCGGCCTGCATGATATTGCAGAGGAAATAAAACTTACTGCTTTCAGAGTAACAAGATGCGGAGAGCTAATCGGAAGAAAAGTTGCCGATTATCTCAAGCTTCCCTTTGGCGTTGTTGACCTGTCGCTTGCACCGACCCCTGAGATAGGAGATAGCATAGGTGAGATAATAAAAATAATGGGTGTTGACTCAATTGGCGCACCCGGGTCAACGGCCATAATTGCAATGATAAATGATGCGGTAAAAAAAGGTGGCGCATTCGCAAGCCAGGCGGTAGGCGGGCTCAGCGGTGCTTTTATACCTGTAATGGAAGATGCCGAACTTGCTGAAGCTGTAGCAAATCAGGAACTTAGCTTAGAAAAGCTTGAGGCTATGACATCTGTATGCTCGGTCGGGCTTGATATGGTTGCAGTACCCGGTTCGGTTGATGCAAAAACACTTTCTTCCCTGATAGCGGATGAAATGGCTATTGGAATGATTAACAGCAAAACAACTGCTGTTAGAGTTATACCTGTCCCGAATAAAAAGGCCGGTGAATTTGTTTCATTTGGAGGTTTATTCGGAGAAAGTGTAATTATGCCGGTGAACAACCTTGGCAAGTCGGAAAGATTCGTTGATTTTGCAGGCAGAATACCTGCTCCTATCCACAGCCTGAAAAATTAATAAACCTCTATTGCCGGAGAACGAAATGTTAAATATTAACGGTAAACGGCTTAGACAATCTCTGGAAATCATGGCGGAAATCGGGGCTACCCCTGGAGGTGGTGTACAGCGTCTTTCTCTGACTGATGAAGATAAAGCTGCCAGAGAACAAATAATCAGCTGGATGAGAGAAGTCGAACTTGATGTTAAAGTCGATGAAATGGGCAACATTTTTGGTATACGAAATGGGCGTAATAACGATTTATCTCCTGTTATGACAGGTTCACATTGTGATACTCAGCCTAAAGGCGGCAGATTCGACGGAATTCTCGGTGTTATTGGGGGGCTTGAAGTTTTGAGAATTCTGCATGAAAACAATATTGAAACTCAAAGGCCTGTAATTCTAGCAGTTTGGACTAACGAAGAAGGTTTCAGATTTTCTCCCGCAATGGTTTCTTCCGGTGTCTGGGCTGGAAAACTTGAACTCGAATGGGCATACAGAAGAACAGATCTAACAGGCGCTAAATTAGGTGACGAACTTGAGCGAATAGGATATAAAGGAGATATGCCTGCAGTAAGCCGGCCGATTTATGCTCATTATGAGTTGCATATTGAGCAGGGGCCGATTTTGGAAAAAGAAAATAAAACCATAGGAGTCCCCAAAGGGGTATTGTGTCTTCACTGGTATGACGTATATATCGAAGGAGAGGCGAACCAGGTTGGCCCTACGCCTATGGCGGGACGTCATGACGCATTATGCGCAGCTTCAGAAATGATCTTAAAAGTCAATGAACTTCCTTCAAAGATGGGTGGAAATATGGTTGCTACTGTCGGAGAAATTCATAATATGCCGAACTCAAGGAATATAATTCCTGACAAAGTACATTTTACTGTAGATATCCGCTCCTGGGATGACGTATTTGCTTTAAAAGCCTGGGAAAATTTAAGGGGCAGTTTTATTAATATTGCCGATGCAAGGGGGTGTCAACTAAAAACAGAGATATCCTGGCGTGTTGAACATGCGCTTTTCAATCAGGAACTTGCACGGAAAATACTGGAAAAAGCGGGAAAAAGGAATTACAGCTCTCTATATATGGTAAGCGGAGCAGGACATGATGCCTCTTATATTAATCAGGTAGCGCCTACTTCAATGATATTTGTTCCCAGTATCGGTGGAAGAAGCCATGTGGAAGTAGAAGATACAAAGTGGGAAGATTGTGAAGCAGGAGCAAATGTGCTTCTGGATTGTATCATTGATTCCTCAATGGAAATATAATCAGGAGCAAACAACCCGGTATTTAGAGGCTGAACGAAAAGGTTTGCTTCTGTTCAGATCGTATAGAGCCGCAGAGCATGAAACCTTTTCGTATGACATCTAATTATAATTTATATGCTTTTTCAAGGTCAATTACTGAGAAAGTGTCTAAGGCAATAAGAGTTTTCGTTCTGCTTATAACATCTATATTAACAATTTCTTCTGTTAAAATTTTAGACAGATTACTAGAGTCTTCTGCTCTGAAAATTGCTACAAAATCATATTCACCTGCAACAGTATAGATATCTGTAATGCCTTTAATTTTTTTCACTTCATTAAAGGCTTCTTTTAATTTTGAGCGTTTTACATTGAACAGAATTATAGCGGTAGTCATGTTTAAAACCCTTTCTCATTTAGTTAACTTTTTGATAAGGCCTAAAGAACAGCAGGCGAGGTTGATGTCCACTCTTAACGGTGTAACTTTAAGGCTTTGCAGCCTTGATGCATTCTTATCAGAGGATCACCTCGCCTGACCTTAAACTATATGTTTTTATTAAGTTTAACAAGTTTACAAACTGAAAAAAAACGAAAATTATACACACTACGATTAATTTTTATTTATCCATCACATCATTCGATATGACTTGTGCTCTATAGCGAGGCGAGATTTTCGTAAAATCAAGCGTTTAGGCGTGTATATATAATTCTTTTCGTTTGCACTCCAGTAATCTGGAAATTTTCAGTTAGTAAGGTTCTCAATTCTTAACTCTCAAAAGAAGGAATGTTTCGTTGGTTATAAAATTTGCATTTAATTCCTGCTGTATTCAGCCCAGCTTGTAGAGGTTTCCCATAATCTGACACGTTCAAGGCGTATGTCATTTGTTATTTTGTAATAGAAATTATTTTTTGTTTTAATTACAGTACCTTTTTTAAGAACTTTATCAAAATGTTTAAACATGACTTCTGCTATTACCTCAGAGGTAGGATCGCCTTCAAAGGCGATGACTTTTTCAAAGTTGTCTTTGAAATACTTAAAATGTTTTGAGCTGGAGTTGATATACATTGCATGATCAAGAGAATTTAAATAATCACCAAAAGCTGCTTTAAATGCCTGGAAGTCAAACACCATATTACTTTCATCGAGATTTTCCGCAGATATAATAATTTCAACTGTTCTGCTGTGTCCGTGAGGCATGCGGCAATCACTCTGTGTCTGCTGCGAAGTTAAAAAATGTCCGGTTTCAAGCCGGAACGTTTTACAAACCCTATACATATATTAACCCTTTATTTAAAAGTTCGACGAAAAGAGTTTTTCAACTGTTGAATAGAATATTTCCTGCAATTTCTAATTATGAAAGTGTATTAGTAAAAATCAAGTATAGACATTGATAAATACTTAAATAGTTATTTAAAATCCGGTTTTACTATATCGTTATGCTATAAAGTATTTAGCAAGTGTTGAATTTCTTGTGTTATAAAAATTCGAGTAAATACCAGAACACAAATTTATATTATAACAGCATTTTTGTGCGAGAACTCCATATAACTTTATGAAATTCAACTTGAGTTTTTTCTATAATTACTTAGATTATATATAAAATAATTTTTAATTAAAAAACTTACTTAAAGGATATGGTTGATTATGGACAGTAAAATAAAAAGGTTTGTATCGAAATTATTAAATGAGGGAGTTTCATTATCAGATATACAGAAAAGACTCCAAACAGAAAAGGACTATAAGATTACCTTTTTTGATCTAAGACTTTTAGCCTCGGAACTCGAAAATATTGACTGGTCAAAACAGAAAGCAGATGTAGAAGCAGCAGAAGCCAAAAAAAAGGCTAAAGAAGAAGAAGAGAAGGCTGTTAAAACTGACCTTGAAAATGAAGCTGCAGATGATACAGGAAAAACAGTTGTTGAATTGAGTAAACTGAAGAGGCCCGGTGCGGTAGCAAGCGGTTCTGTGAAGTTTGCTTCAGGCGTTAGAGCCGATTGGGTTATCGACCAGTATGGACGTCTGGGCCTCGAAAATAATTCCGGTGAACCTAATGAAAAAGATATTCAGGAATTTCAGGAGGAATTACAGAAAAAGATGGCTGGCGGCGGTATATAATACCATGAGTTGAATATGGAGAAATTTGGAGGATTAGTCCTGTGAATAGAGATATTGCTGTAAAATTATTAAGGCGACATGTAAAAAATCAGAACATGATAAAACATTCACTGGCAAGCGAAGCTGTAATGAGGGCTTTGGCTGAAAAATTTGGGGAAGATAAGATGAGATGGGGCACGGCAGGTCTGCTGCATGACCTTGATGTAGAAATGACAGATGCTGATCCTCGGAGACATGGACTTGAAACCGCAGCTCTCTTAAAAGATCATGACATAGATCAGGAAATTATTGATGCTATTGAGATGCATAACGAAGAAGCTACAGGAAAAAAAAGGGAAACATTAATGCAGCATGCGCTTGCAGCGGGTGAAACAATCACCGGTCTGATTACGGCAACAGCACTTGTTTATCCTGACAAAAAATTATCCAGTGTAAAAACAAAATCAATAACTAAAAGAATGAAAGAAAAAGCTTTTGCGGCGTCTGTTAACAGAGATACAATCAGGGAATGCGAGAAGATTGATATTCCACTGAAGGAGTTTGCCGAAATTTCTTTGAATGCTATGAGAGGTATCAGCGAGAAATTAGGTTTATAAGTTGTACAGAATTGTTTTATCAAAATCCGTTTTTTTGACATTTAAATAGTAAATTTACCCTGATATAATAAATTTTTTTCAGGGGAGATGTTACATGTAGAGGTTTTATCTCAGCTGAGATACTCCTTTTTCGTGTGACATTTAATTATTAATATATAAGATAGATATTTGTGGTAATGATACCTCATATATCAATATTACACGGTTAAGTCTATGCAGAAAAAAGTGATTCGCTACCTTGTTTTATGTTTCTTTATTTTTATAAATAACGTCTTGCTATGTACAGAGAAAACTTCAAATAAAAACTCCCGCATAAAAATAAATATTTCTACTTCTTTTCAGTGCGATATAGGTTTACTGCTTGGTTACATGCTTGAGGTCTATAACCTCAATAACAATATGATTAATCAACGAACATTTAATCGTCTACTTAAGTTAAAAAAGGAAGTTAATAGTGAAAAGAGAACAAAACTTGAAAATCATAATAAACTTTTAAAGATACTGGACGAGCGCCCTTACCTTGAACGGTTATTGCAAGTGCCTATATTGTTTGACAGTTTCAGCAATACAAAGACAGCATATGATCTAATTTTGGGTATTGAAAAAATAAATAAACAGAACAGGGGAATTTATAATATACTTAATAATACGATTTTTTTAGTTTCACCTCAACTGCAGAGACTAACCGGTTCTGATAAGGAAGCAGCACGTCTCCTAATCGAAGGTATAACGGAAGAATATAAAAATTTAAAAAATAAACCTTATTTTTTTCAGGAATTTGCAGATAACAAAGAGATTGAAGACTACGAAGAAGAACTTGAAAATAAGTTTCTCAAAGCAATAAAGGCTGTAGACTTTAACAACTCATTTGAAAATATTTATATTCAGCTCGTTCCTATTGTGCCTGAAAGTAACTATCTGTTTGATGCAGTCAAACCAGTTAATCGTATCACTACCCTGCTGCCGAGTTCACCTGAAGAAAAGGGTATCAGCTTATGGAATGTGTATTATGAGGTCTGTAGAAATATTGTAATTTCAAATTTCGGTTCAGAAATAAGTTCTAATGAAAGCAGAGTGCCGGGGCTGAATAAAGCAAAATCATATAATATGCTTTTAAGGCATTCGATTCTACAGCTTATGTTTGAAGGGATGCGGGGTACAAAAACTTATGAAGAATTTTTTAAAACTTCCTATGGAGACTTATCAGAACTTGCAAAAGAAAAAATTCTGGAACAAAGCATCGAGCTTACCGGCAGAAAATGTACTGAAAATGAAATTCGAGACTTAAAAAAGTCTTTGAAAAAGCAAAGGACAAAAGCATCTAAACTGCTTTTTAACAAAGGATATCTTGTTACTGAGTCTTATTTAAGAAAAATTAGAGAAAGAACTAAAGGTAAAAATTATTTCAGGGTCAATACCGAAGGGGCTATCGCTATGTATAGGGCGTTAGTGGCAATATATAAAAAAAAGCCCCTGAACAAGGTAAAGAAATTAATAAATAAAGCGTTTGAATGCGAAGCTTATAAGCTTGTGAATAAAGATTACACTACGAAGTATAAAATAAAAAGCACCAGAGTATCACTGGAAAAATTCAGAAAGTTTTTATTAGGATTGTGTGATAATGAAATTTTACTTATGGGGAATTCAAGCCTTCAGAGTATTACAGTCAATTATGTTAATTTTATGAGCAAACCTTCCGCATATTTTTCTGCAATTGAAGATTATAATTCCTTCAAAGATTCATTTTATTTTAAGGCGTTTGATAAAGTGAAAGCTTGGCTGCCTTCTGATATAAAACCAAAAGTAATTAATATCTGGATTTTATTTAATATGAAGCCATTTATCCAGACATTTAACAATAATATTTACGTCAATGTTTTATCTTTTTTAAATGATTCATGCGAAGTGAATAAGGAATATTATTTCAAATCACTTTGCTATGCATTGTATAATCTTCTATACAATACCCGGGATACGTTTAAAAAGAAAGCAAAATTTTCAGAGCTCCCGGACAGTTCAAAAACAAAGATGTTACTATATTTTCTTGATAATATAGCTAAAACAGGAATGGCTGTTCAAATTGGCTTCAATCTGCCCGGCCTTATTTCAGAAAAGCTGGATAAAAATAATGAAACTTACTGGATAAATCAAGAAGTTAAAAAGAAGTGGATGAGTATGCAGAATAATTCAATGGATATTTTTAAAGAAGCTAAAATGTTTTTAAGCAGTATCAAGAATGGAGATTATAAAAATTATAATGAACTGTACATTGACTTTCGAAAAAAGTGGATGAATAAACAGAATTCATATGATGACACGGTTGATGTAGGTGCCCTATATTATATCGGGACTGAAATTATGGGGACTATTTATGATGTATATGGAAAAGACGGCATCATTGAGGTTGAAAATAATCTATTTAAGCTGATACCTATGTTTAATAAGGCATTATTAAAAAATAAACCGAAAAATTATAAAAAATATTTATTCCCGGACAGTATAGTTGACTACCTTAAAGAAGAGCAGAGGGCAATAGAGAAGGTTTCAACTGAAAAAGATATCCAGGGAAGCAATACACAAAAAAGTATAAGTATTGGGATATTATAAAATTTGCTTAAAACAATGTTAAGCTTGAATACTTATTTCTTGTGTAAAATAGTTTTGATTATCATGAATATTGCAGTTGTCATAAAGAACTTAACCTGTTTTTATTTCTTTTACTGCGGTTTAAACCCGGATTATGCATAATTTGGGTTAAAAAATTATACGGCTGGAATTCATAATGCTAAACCAGAATAATAAGTATCTTTTGCTTCTTGCAGCTTCCTCGACTTTATGTTATTTCCTTTTGAGTTTTTTGAGAGTGTTGCCGGTCCCTCCTGGAATAGATTATGGAGTTGATGTTTATTACCATATAAAAGCGGGAGAGATGTTCCCATTTTTTGCAACTACAAAGGTTTTTCCATGGGTGGAAATGTCAGTCTGGAAAAAGCACTTCTACGATAAAGAATTAGGCTTTCATTTTCTGTTATACTTATTCCAGAATTTTAAAAGAAGTATTGGACTATCTGTATTGCCTCCATTCAATAATATAAGCCTTTTTTTCTCAGGAACAGTTATACTGATGTTTTCCATATGGGGTTATTTGAAATCCAGAAAAACGGCTTTTATTGTTGCTCCGGTTCTTATATTTATTTCACCGGATTTCTTTCAGAAATTAATCACCGTAAGGCCTTTCATTGTTTCAATAATACTGTTTTCTTTTTCTATATTTATTCTGTTGTCTAATATATTATCCAGGAAAAAAATTATCTGTTTTTTTGTATTAGGCTGGATTTATGCATTATTTTATTCAGTTCCTCATATCCTTCTTTTACCCCTTTTTGTTTTTTTTGCAGTTTCACTATTTTTCGGTATTGTAAAACGGCAAAGCTGTTTTGAATCTTGCTGCTTTCCGGTTGCGGGTTTTAGTGGAATAATAGCAGGACTGACTTTTCATCCACAGTTCCCTAATACATATTATATTTGTTATATTCAAGGAATAACCGTTATTTTGAAGATACTTGGGTTAACCGGAAATAAGGTTGTAACTGCAACTGAAATTTATAAACCGGGGCTTTATGATGTTATAATAAATTTACCAGTATTTATTTTGTTCTTACTAAACCTTCTTTTATTTGTTAATTATAAAGTTAAAAAACCTAAGATATTTTTCCTTTTTGTATTACAGATTATATTGATGGCCGGTTTTTTTCTATGCAAAAGAACCATTGAGTACTTAGTTCCTGTCCAGGTAATTTTTTTGATATATGCAGTTTCCCAAATGAAAAACCAATCATTCAGTAATTTTTTTATCTGTTTTTTTACAAAACCTAAAACGCTGCTCTTACTTTGTTTTATTTTAATTATTATTATGCTGCCTTTAAATAAGCTGCAGACGGTAAAGATGCTGAAATCTCCCGGCCCTTATTATGAATTCGGGAAATGGCAGAAAAAAAAGCTCAGAAAAGGAACTTATATTGGACTGATCAACTGGGGGGACTTTCCAAGGCTGTTCTATGTTAGTCCCGAATTAAAGTACTCGATGGCAATGGATCCGATGTTCTCGTACTATAAATATCCTGAAAGAACCGAACTGATAGAAAGTTTTTCTATGGGTGATAATAGAAGTATTTCTACTGATCAGCTTGCAGAGGCTTTTGGAACAAATCTTATTTACATTCCGAATTATTATATTCAGGCTGCATTTCTTCTTATCCGAAAAGGGGCGGGAGTTATTTATAAAGATAATCAGGGCTGCCTGCTAAAGCTATAGTTAAGGCATTGCATGATAAGGTGCTACAGCCCTTCCGGCTGGTTTTCTTAGATTTAGAAGGGCAGGTTTTCCCCGCATATTCAATTGCCTTCATAAAGTTATTATAATTTCAGAGATAACTTGCCCTTAAGCTTTACTTCTTTCTTTTATACACAAGTGTATGCGATTTTATGGTTTTTGTCCTTTGTAAATGAAGCTGGGCATACACTTTATTTTTCGACCTTATCATTCGATACAGGTCATACCGTATGGTGTGATGGATAAATAAACCAAATCGTTTTTGGGGATCTAATTATTTTCTGCCGGTTTAGGATGTGGCGTATTCTGTCTTATTTTAAAGACTTTTGTTGTAATTCCCGGAAAATCCGGTTCGGGTATATCATTACAGTTTACTATAAGCCAGCCGTCTTCCCGGGCATAATCCTTTAATGTCATTCCGTCAAATAAATCTTTCTCTTTAGTATCGTCTGGATTGATTATCATTTTAAGCTTTGTACTGGTTTCAATCATTTCTAAATCACCGCGGCTGTTACCGGCAGCCAAAAGAGGTTTGACTTTTATAAAAGTATCAATAGTATATTCTTTGCCTTCATCCTGTGGTATTGGTTGAACTATTTCATCAGTTAGAATACCATTTTTTATGACTGACTTAACACCTATTATACGATTTTTAGGGATACCGGTTTTTTCAGAAACAAACTTTTCGTATACAACTTCAGGAGATGCGGTAATAACCCAGCATTCAAAACCGTTATTGGTAAGATTTTTGAGCAGTTCCAGCATTTCGGGATAGAACTTGCCTTTGTAGTGTTTCTCGAAACTTTCTGCTCCTATATTCTCAACCGTCGTGACTTTCATTCCTGCCCAGTATTCTATTCTGTCTGTGACATAATTAGAAGCGACATTTGATTTAGTGGTCATTTCTTTAATTACTTCAGGTTTTCTTTCAGGATTGTTATGAGCGTAAGAATACAGGCTTTCATCTGCCAAATAATTTGGCGTCTGTCCAATTAGTGTACCGTCACAGTCAAAAACAGCTACTTTTCTACCCTTACAATCTTTTGTTTCTACAAAGAATTTTTTTAACCTCTGATTAGTTTTCTTAGAAAACCCTTTAATTTCTTCGTATTTTACTGCAGAGGAATCTTCAACAGGCGTCTGATGAGAAATTAAATCCGATACGGACTTACACCCCCCAGCAGCGATTAAAATCACAAGCATTGCAATTACTGCGGACCTTTGAAAGTTAAAACTTCTCATTTAATTTCTCCTCTTTTTAATTTAGGTTTTATCTAAATTTTATAAATAAAATTATCTCAAAACATCGCACAAGGTGCGGTTATTTGTTTATTTGTGTATTTGTGTAGCTGTTATATATCAACATGTTACACGATAATATTCTTTACTTTTAAACAGCTAA
>JAIPJT010000042.1 GCA_021733985.1 Victivallales bacterium
ATTCAGTTCCTGACGTCGAGAACCGTATTTATTGAAGACCTAAAAAGGAAAAAAGAAATTGTCAATCAACCATTTTTATATTTTATAAAAATAATTTCTTACTCTTTCATACTTTTCATAAAACTTTTGACACTACCTCTATTTTTTATTTATTGATGCAGCACGTAAAGGGGTTACTCAAATGAGATCGCATAATGCAGTATATTTTTGCCTTTTTAGAGCATGTGCTAACATATATGCATGTTCGGAAAAGGCAGAAGACGACCTCAAAATAATAGACCCACGGAAATACATTTTTTGTACAAAATTTAACTGTAGCATAAAGTAATAAAAAAGAAAATGATAAAAACAGTGAACTTTATGTAAAACCGGTGAAGGAATATTTTTCAGAAAAAACTTTATAATCCTGTTATTTACATTCAAGCACAGAAAGTGATGCTTATTTTGTCTTATCTTATATAGAAAGGAGGCTTGAAAGTCTTGTTTTTTAAATAAAATATAATATCCTTTAAAAAAGTAGAAAAATTATTAACGCAAAAAAAAGAGAGAGTCATAATGGGCGAAATAGATCATATAGGAATCGTAGTAAAATCGATTGAGGATGCATTAAAACTTTACACTGGCCTTCTCGGCGTTGAACCGTCTGGAGAAGAAACAGTAGAAGCCAGAGGAATAAAAGTTTGTTTTCTAAAGCTTGGCGGAACAAAAATAGAACTCCTTCAGCCGATCAGAGAAGATTCGGAAATTTCTGGTTATCTTGCTAAAAAAGGTGAAGGTATGCATCATATTGCTTATAAAGTCGATAGCGCTGAGGATTCAATTGCCAAAGCTAAAGAGTTAGGGATTAAACCTCTTTCTGATGTACCTAAACCGGGAGCTCATAATACTACGGTCGCTTTCCTGCATCCCAAAACGGTAAACGGAGTTTTAACTGAGCTTGTTGAACATTAACAGTTTTTAATAAATTCTAAAAAGAAATTAGCGGAGTATAATATGTCGGAAAATAAATTTGTAGATAAGTGCATAAATTTTATTGATGCATTGTATCATAAAAAAGAAAAGCTTGATCTCGGAGGCGGCGAAGCGGCTATCGAAAAACAGCATGCCCGGGGAAAATTGACTGCAAGAGAAAGAATATATTCTCTTCTTGACAATGATTCCTTTGAAGAAATGGACAAATTCGTTAAAAATAGAGGTGGGAATTTCGGACTCGATAAAAAAGAAATACCTTATGACGGTGTTATTACCGGTTTTGGTACTATTGATGCAGAAAAAGTGGCTGTTTTTTCACAGGATTTTACTGTACAGGCCGGATCTCTCGGCGAAATGCATGCTAAAAAAATAATGAAGCTGCAGGATATGGCTATGAAATATGGAATTCCCGTAATAGGCATTAACGATTCGGGAGGTGCCAGAATACAGGAGGGTGTTGATGCCCTGTTTGGGTATGGCGGTATATTTTTAAGAAATACACATGCATCCGGCGTTATTCCTCAGATTTCCATTATAGCAGGCCCTTGTGCAGGCGGTGCTGTATATTCACCGGCTATAACAGATTTTACTATTATGGTAAAGCAGACTTCACAGATGTTTATAACCGGTCCGGCCGTAGTAAAAGCAGTTACTCATGAAAATATAGATAAAGAAAGTCTGGGTGGAGCAAAGATTCATAATTCTGTAAGCGGCTGTGCTCATTTTATAGCAGAAGATGATGAAGATGCTTTGCGGATAGCTAAAAAAATTCTTTCTTATATTCCACAGAGCAATATGTATAAACCCAAAAAAGTAAAGCATGATTCCCACTGGAAAATGAACAAAGATATATATACAGTCGTTCCTGATAACACTAAAAAAAGCTTTGATGTCAGAGATATTATAAAACTTACCTTTGATAAAGGTTCATTCTTTGAAGTCCAGGAACACTATTCTAAGAACATGGTTATCGGTTTTGCAAGAATACAGGGCAGAACTACAGGTATTATAGCAAATCAACCGAAGTATCTTGCCGGAGTATTGGATATAAACGGTTCTGATAAAGCTGCAAGATTTATCAGGTTCTGTGATGCGTTTAATATACCGATTGTAACATTCGTAGATACCCCGGGTTTCCTTCCCGGAGTGGGCCAGGAACACGGCGGAATTATCAGACATGGTGCCAAGATGCTTTATGCATATTCTGAAGCATCTGTTCCTCTGATCTCCATAGTTCTCAGAAAGTCCTACGGAGGAGCATATATTGCTATGGCATCACAGCATCTGGGAGCTGATTTTGTTTTTGCCTGGCCCTCCGCAGAAATTGCAGTTATGGGAGCAGAGGGGGCAGCTAACATAATTTTTGCAAGGGAAATAAAAAAATCAGACAACCCTGAACAGACAAGGCAGGAAAAAATTAATGAATACAGCGATAAATTCAGCAATCCCTATGTTGCTGCTGAGAGAGGCTATATAGAAGATGTTATTGATCCAATAGATACCAGAAAGGTTATTATTAAGAGTATTAATATGGCCGAAGAAAAGACAGAGCAGAGAATACCTAAGAGACATGGCAATATCCCTCTGTAAATTAATTATTTCGGAAAGGTGATTGTATAATATGAGTATAAACAGCGAAGAAGCTTCCGTAATTGCAGGGGCTGTGGGCGGTTTTCTCGGACATAGCAATTTTAAGATTCTCAGTATAGAAGAAATTGCCGATTCCGGTTATGAACAGGAAAAGAACCGGTTAGACAGCAGTAGCCTGCTTTCAAGAATGAGTTTTAGAAAACCCAAAGATTAATAAATAATTTCAAAACAGAACCTTTTTAAGAAATGAGGGAATTAAATGATAAAAAAGTTTAAAGTCAAAGTAAACAGCAGAGAATATGAAGTTGAAGTAGAAGAGTTAAAAAAAAGCTCAAAAACGAAGACTGTAGAAGTAAATACTTCCGAGAAAAAAGATAATTACGAGGTTGATACTAAAAAAACAAACCCTGTTCCCAAAGTTAAAAAGCCTGAGGAACTAAACAAAGGCGAAGGTAAAAGCGATGTAACAGCTCCATTGCCCGGGGTAATTGTAGATATCCTTGTAAAAGAGGGCGACAAAGTAAAAGAAAATGATCCAGTTGCTATTTTAGAAGCTATGAAAATGGAGAATATGCTTCCGTCACCGATTAGTGGAAAAATAGACAAGGTGTATGTTAACAAAGGACAGGAAGTTGCCGGAAATTATCCGTTACTCACTATTGTTGGATAATTATTTATCAATTTAGATTATTAAGTTTATTAAAGTCACATTTATTGTTAATAATGCATTTCGGGCAATGCGGTTTTTGGCTTTTACAGCATTGCCTCCCGTGCATAATCAGTAAAAGAGAAAAATTACTAAGTTTTTCCGGAGAAATAGTTTTTCTTATTAAAGCTTCAATTCTGTCCGGATTTTTTGTGTCAACAACCCCTGTTCTGTTTAAAATTCTTTTAACATGAGTGTCAACAGCAAAACCCGGTTTGTTGAAAGCGTGTGAGATAACTACATTTGCGCTTTTTCTGCCGATACCGGGTAATTTAATAAGCTTACTGATTGAGTCGGGAATTATTGAGTTGTAATTTTTTATCAGTTCTTTCGCGCATAGTATAATATTTTTTGCTTTCATCCTGTACAACCCCAGCGGATATATGATGTTTTCTACCTCTGAAAGACCTGCTTCGGCAAGGCTTGGTGCATCCGGGAAATTATTAAATAGGGCCGGAGTGATTTTATTTACGGCCTTATCTGTACATTGCGCGGAGAGTATAACTGCTATCATCAGCTGGAAATTTGTATTGTACTCAAGCGGGCAGGGGATATTGCCGTAACTTCTGTATAATAAATTGTATATTTGGTTTGCTTTGTTCATGATTTTCTATTACATGCAAGCTGAATAAGTTTACAGCATAACTGAATATAAGATATACCGGCCTTTTCCGCTGCTTTTGGCAGCAGACTGCTCGAAGTAAAGCCGGGTATGCTGTTTACTTCGATAAAATAGGCCTCTTTTGTTTTTGCAGATAAAATCATATCTACTCTCAACATGTCCCGAGCACCGACCATTTTATATATTTCAAGAGAAGTTTTTTGAATTTCAAGCTGTTGCAGACTGGAAATAAGGTTTTCTTCCGGAGGACAGATATAAAGTGTTTCACCGGTCCTGTGAGTATATTTGGCATCATAGTCGTACATTTCTCCAGGCGGGCTTATATGAATCATCGGAAGGTAATTTGAATCAATAATACTTACAGTTAATTCTTCTCCATCTATATATTCTTCAACTAAAATATTTTCAGTATTAACAGCCGAGGCTTTTTTTAAAGCAGGTTTCCATTCATTCATCTTCCTTACAATTGAAATACCAAAAGTAGAACCCTCTGAAGGGTGTTTCACTACAACAGGAAGCTTTAAATTTTTCGGGAACCTTATTTCCCCTTTTTTTAAAACAGCATAATCCGGTGTTTTAATTTGATTCTTACAAAATATTTTTTTAGTTTTTATCTTATCAATAGTCAGTTCAGATGAATTGCTGTCACTTCCAACAAACGGGATATAATTATTTTCGAGAACTTTCTGTATTCTGCCGTCTTCACCGAACCCTCCATGAAGAACAGGAAAGGCCACATCACAGTTCAGGGCTTTTTTGGGAAGAACCGGTTTTTTTATGTCATATTCATTAACTGTATAACCTGCTTTTTTTAAAGCATGGCTTACATTTTTTGCTGATTCAAGAGAAACAGATCGTTCACGGCAGTTTCCTCCCTTAAGAAGGGTGACTGTCAAAGGAGGAGGTGTACTCATAAGTTTTTTAAACGTTTTATTATTTATAAAATAAACTTCAGGGGTCAAATAGATACCGAAATTTTCAAAAACTTTTTTTCTGACATTTCCAGCAAGCTCCAAGAAATCTGATTCTTTCGAGATACTCCTGTTTGTTATAAAATTTGCATGTAACCCGCTTACTTCCAGGTTATTACAGGACATGTTCTTACAGCCAGACAAGTCTATAAGCTGTCCTGAACTGATATTACTTTCAGGATTTTTGAATATACATCCCGCATTTCTAAACTTAGGATAAATTTCAGCACGCTCTTTAATATAGTTTTCTATGCTTTGCTGTATTTTTGATCTTCTTTCCGGTTTTAAGCGAAAATGGACTTTGGTTACAATTATATCTTCGGGAAGATCAGAATACCTGTAACCCCATTTTATTTCATTGGCGTATTTTGACCATTTTTCTCCGGAAAAGTTGTATCCTTCGAGATATTCAATAAAATTAAATATACTTACTCCAAGGCGGGAAGCGTTGGTTTTTAATGAACCACCAAGAGTGCCGGGGATGCCGGCAAGCTGTGAAAGTCCTGATAAATCTGATTTAGCACACTCTTTTATCATGTTCAGAAGAGTAATGCCGGCGCCGCATTCAGCTTTGTTTTTGTTTATTTTGACACGTTTAAAATCGTCTGCTGTTAATTTTAACAAAAGTGTCAGGTCATTTGAATCAGTGCCTATTGTATTACTTCCTGCTCCTATTGCTGTTATCGGAATATTATATTTGCGGGTGTATTTTAGTATTTTTACAAGGCTGTTCTCTGAACAGGGTTCGATTACAGTTACTTTACCTTTTCCAATACCTATAGTGGTTATTTTTGACCAGTTGTTATATATTTCTATATTATCATAAGGGAACAGTGATTTAAGGTTATCTACAAATTTGCAGTTTATTTTCATTTTATTCTTTTAATACACATCTTCAGGGTTGAATACCTTTTTCCCAACGGTTTTTATACTGTCCGACTCAATATCATATTTGCGGAAAAAGCAGGAGCGGAAGCCTAAATGGCATGCGGCATCACCTATTTGGTCTACTTTGAATATGACAGTATCTTCATCGCAGTCAATAAGTATTTCTTTAACTACCTGTACATTTCCAGAAGATTCTCCCTTTTTCCAGAGTTTCTGACGAGAACGGGACCAATACGTAGCGTTTCCGCTTTTTAAGGTTTCATTCCATGACTCTTTATTTATATAAGCAAGCATGAGAATTTCATTAGTCCGCCAGTCCTGCGCAATTGCTGGAATAAGGCCGTCTTTATCTTTTTTAAAATTCAGTTTAAACATAATTTCTTTAAGTTCCTTTTTCTATTTAAATGATAAATTATAGGAATAAATATGTCGATAAAAATAAAAGTAACAATATAATATTAGATATCAATTGATAAATTATTAATTTAAAAAAAATATTTTACAGAGGGAAAAATGAGCGGTTTACTTCTTTTTGTATTTACTATAGTTGTTGTAGTTTTTATTGTCCAGATCGGTGCTATTGCATTTGAACTTACCGGTATGACATGGCAGCAGGCTAGGTTTCAGGCTTTATCCTGTTTTACCGGTACAGGTTATACTACAAGAGAGTCGGAATTAGTTTCAAGAAACCCGCAGAGAAGAAAAATTGCTTCAGGTATTATGATTCTTGGACACGCCGGCGACCTCTCACTTATCGCGACTTTTGTAAACTATTTAAGAACCGTTTTCGGTGAAGGTAAAAGTGTTCATTATATTCCTTTTACAGATATTTCTGTGCCTTTATTGATATGGCAGTTTGGAAAACTCCTGCTCATTATTATTATTATTTATATTATTCATAAATATTTTTTCAGAAGTATGTTATGGAAAAAATTCACAGTCGGTATTAAAAGAAAACTGGAAAAAGGTAAACTTGTTGCAAATACTACGTTTGAAGAAGTTAACCTTGGAGACAGTAATTACGGGGTTTTGAGAATGGTCATAAAAGCAGATGATAAATATGTTAACAAAACAATAGGAGAAAGCAGGTTTAAAGAATTAACAGGTGCTCAGATTCTCACGATTGAACGGAAAAATAAAATGATACCCAACCCTTCTCCTGATATGATTCTTAAAAAGGATGATGTACTGTACTGTTTCGGCAAACAAAAAATGAAATGAAGAATGAATAGTCATTTGTAACTTTATATAAGTAATTGTATTTTATAAGGATTTTTTATTGAATATGCAGTATTAGTGGACAGTCGCTTCAAAATAAAAGGTTTTGAAGAGGAAAGTCCGGACTCCAAAGGGCAGGGAGTCCCGCAACAGCGGGATACTTCGGACTATATGCCGAAGGAAGGAAAGTGCCGCAGAAAATATACCGCCCCGCTATAGCGGGGTAAGGGTGAAATGGTGGTGTAAGAGACCACCGGATTTATGTGTAAGCATAGTCGCAGGGTAAACCCCTCCCGGAGCAAGACCAAATAGGGGATTATGTCATTGCCCGTGATAGCATCCCGGGTACTGGTTGCACAGATAGATGGCTGTCACTCTTTAAAGAGAACAGAATCCGGCTTACAGCTAATGCTGCTTTTTTTTATATTTAAAAACAAGGGAAGAGGTAGATAAAAATGAGTCTTGAAGATATCAAAAATGCTGTTCGCGAAATACCGGATTACCCCAAGCCCGGGATTCTTTTTTATGATGTTACACCGATTCTTCAATATCCGCGTCTATATAAAGAAACTACGGATATTATAGCTCAGAAGTATATTAATAATAAAATGCCTGATAAAATTGTAGGGATCGAATCAAGGGGTTTCATATTTGGAATGCCTCTGGCATATAAACTGGATCTGGGGTTTATACCGGTAAGAAAAAAAGGAAAGCTGCCGTACGATACATATGAGGCATCATACGACCTTGAATATGGTTCGGCTACTATAGAAATCCATAAGGATGCGCTGCAAAAAGGTGATAAAGTTGTTATATTGGATGACCTTCTTGCTACAGGAGGAACAGCTGCTGCGACAGCAGAGCTTGTTGAAAAGTGCGGTGCTGAAGTTATTGCTTTTGAATTTGTGATTGAACTCGGTTTTCTCAATGGAAGGGAAAAGATTGAAGGTTACAATGTGAACAGTATGATCAGATACTGACTGTTTCTGATAAATAAATTGTGCTTCAGGTAAAAAGGACTAAAATGAAATTCGCAATTATTAGTGATATACATTCTAATTTAGAAGCTTTGGAAAAAGTTCTGGATTACTGTAAAACTGAAAAAATAGATAAATTTATATGTGTGGGTGATATAGTTGGATACAATGCGGATCCTTCAAAATGTCTGGAAATTGTGAAGAGTCTTGATATAAAGAAAATAGTCAGGGGTAACCACGATGAATATGCAGGGATAGAGAGTGAACTTGCCGGATTTAACCCCTATGCTAAGGATGCTATTTTGTGGACGAGAAAGCAGCTTGACAGTACTCAGAGAGACTGGCTTGCAAATAATAAACTGAAGGAAGTGGATTTTAAAAGAAATATTACAGTAGTCCATGCTACTTTGGATTCTCCTTCTTCATGGGGATATATATTTGACAACCACCATGCAATAGATAACTTTTCCTATCAGTATACAAAACTGTGTTTTTGCGGGCATTCCCATGTGCCTGTATTATTTGAAAAAAACCATGGAAAAATTGAAAATACTGTAAGGGTCATTCCTGAATGGGAGGAAATAAACAATGAAGCAAGTTTTGAGATAAAAGTGGATATTGATAATACTTCAAGATATCTTGTTAATATTGGGAGTATTGGACAACCCAGAAACGGTGATCCGCGGGCTTCTTTTGTAGTTCTGGATGACTATAAGAGGGAGATAAAAAGAGTAACTCTCAGATATGACATTGAAAAAGCACAGGAAAAAATTATAAAGGAAGGACTTCCTATTTTTCTGGCAAAAAGACTGGCCAATGGTTTTTAAATAAATCATCTAAATAACAACCCCTATAAACTTACTCCTTGAAAAATGCAAAAATACTGTATAACACCTGTTGATGAATTAGAGAACAGCAAGAAAGCCGGGACAATTAGAAGTGTGCTGGTTGTGAAGATGAGCAGTCTTGGTGATGTTATACATACTTTTCCGGTAATTGCTTTACTTCATAAATCCCTTCCAGGAGTTAAAATTGACTGGGTTGTGAATAAAAATTTGGCTGTGATGCTGGAATGGATGAAACCCTATCTGAATGAAGTAATAACATTCAATCGTTCAAAATTTAAAGGGTTGAATATTGTAAAAGAAACCTTCAGGATAGCAAAAATCCTCAGGCGGAAAAAGTATGACTGTGTTATTGACTTACAGGGACTGATGAAAAGTTCACTGATAACTTTCCTGTCTAAATCGGAAGAGAAAGTTGGCTTTAGCAGACCTAGAGAAAAAATTGCCCGCTATGCATACAACAGAAAAATTGAAATTCCTCAGGGAATAAAACATGCTATTGAAAAAAATATATATCTGGTATCGGATTATCTGGAACTGAATGCAAAAGTACCTGATTTTAAAATTCCTGCCTCAGAAAAATACTTTAGCGTTATAGACCAACTTTTAAATGGTGTTGGAATAGACATTAATAAGAATAAATATATAGTTATTTCGCCGGGTGCCAGGTGGGAATCAAAAAGGTGGCCGGCTGACTTTTTTGCAAGTACGGCCGACAGGGTTGCTGTGCTGCGCAATGATTTAAAACTGGTTATTATCGGCAGTAGAGAAGAAAAGGAACTGGCTGAAGAAATTATCCATTTATGCGTCACGGCAGAACCTGTTTCGTTAGCTGGTAAAACTGATATGATTGAACTTGTAGAAGTTTTGCGAAATGCTGAATTGCTGCTTGCGAACGACAGCGGCCCGATGCATATTGCTGCGGCTTTAAGGACAAAAGTATTTGCACTGTTCGGGCCAACCGATCCGGAACTTACAGGGCCGTACTGGCCCGGAAACCGGGTTTTTCAAAACAGTAAAGGCTGTATTAAATGTTTTAAAAGAAAATGTGTAAGAGGTGATAATATGTGCCGGAAAACTGTAGGTGCTTTTGATATAGCAGAAGAAATAGTTAACAGTATAAAAAGTTAGAAATTATGGTCAAAACAAAATTAGTATCAGGGTTTTGTCTTTTTTTCATATGTTTCTTATGTATACCCCAGGTTGCTATAAAACTGGAGCTCAATAAAAAAAGATTTATACTCTATGAAAATATATTTGCTACAGTCTTAGTTAGAAACTTAAGCTCTCATCCATTGGTTTTCGGAAAACACAAGCAGATGACCGGAATGTTATTTTTTAACATTAAGGACTCTGAAAACAATAGAATAAAACCGCGAGAAAGTGCACAAATTGATTTTATGGAGGGAGTAATTCTTGAGCCGGGCAGAACTACTGAATTAACACTGTCTTTATCTCAGCTTTATGCTCTGAATAAATCAGGTAAATATGAAGTGAATGCACTTATTAAACATTCCCAACTTTCTGAATTATATATTTCAAATACAGTAAAATTCAATATACTTCAGGGGAGGCGGATATGGGAAGCTTCTGTTGGTGTGCCGGCTGTAATGCTTCAAAATGAAAAAAAGAAAGATAAAATAAAAAAACGAAAATATGAACTTAAAACGTATTTTGACGGAGAAGATAAAGTAATATGTCTGATCGTTTCTGATGATAAATATATTTACGGAGTTGCCAGAATAGGTGTAGATTTAGGTAATGAAAAACCAGAATGCCTTATTGATAATTATTCAAGAATTCATATCTTAATTCAAAGCGATAATAGAAACTATAATTATTACGTATATGATATTAATTGTAATTTGGACGAAAGGGCTGAATTCACCGCTGAGAAATCAACTCCTAATTTAACGATTGATGAGGAATCCGGGAAAGTCGAGGTTTCCGGAGGTGAAATGATTTTTAATAATAATAATTAGAGCTACTGAGATATGGTTAAGAAAAACCTGCTGTTTATCCAGGGCTCCATTTTAATATTTAAGTGTTAGGTTTTTATGTCTAATTTAATAAAAAAAAATAAATGGCTGTTTGAATATAATAGATTTCCCGGTGAATTCGTTTTTTCTTTTGATGATATAGAAATATTAAAATCTTCCGGGACTGAACTCGGGATTTTAACAGAAAAATATGGATATGAAGAAAAGTGTCGTCTTCATTACAGCGCAAAAAACGAGAGTTACCGGGCAGAGACAGAGACGAAACATCCGTTTGGTCCTGAACCTGTTGTTAAACACAGGTATGAGCAGAATTCAAACCATTTCAGGATCACAACAGATATACAGATAAAAGACACACTTCCGCTTGAATATATTTTAGCGGATAATATTTGTATTCCGGGAAAATGGGAAAAAATTACTGCTTACACTATTGACTGCGATGAGGAATTTCCTCGAATAAATAAGCATATCTATAAAACCGAAGACAATTCAGAAATTGTTTTTAAAACTTTACCTCTGATTGTAGTATTTGAGAATACTTCAGGTTTTCTGCTGGAAGTAGGCTGCGGGCATGATTTGTGGAGATGGAATATCAGAAAAAATTTTAATGCCGATTCGGAATTTACCATAACAAAAACAGAAGTTGGGTTCGATTTTAAAAGAAAAATTGTTAAATGGGACGAAGAATATAACATGCCTGGAAGAAATTTCAGGTTTTGCTGGTATTTTTCCTGGAATGACAGCAAAGAAATAAAAAAGTACAAATCGGTAGAAGAGAGTAATTTTAGTAAACTTATTTATAAGAATAACAAACTCATCCAGGAAAATAAAACTCAAAACAGTTTTAAATTTTATATTGATGCAAAAACTTTTCCGTCTAAAATGCTTAAAAATACAAATTCAGAAATCTGCTATTGTTCTAATATCTTTAACAATCAGTTTAAACGTTGGCTAAGATCTTTTTGCAATACAATTGTTGTAAAAAAAGCAGCTATTGAATTGTGCTGTCTGAAACCCGGTCTTTGTGTTGAAACATCCCACGTTCCGGGCAGAGATATTAAAAAACAACTTCATTTTGATTATTTACACTTAATGGGCCTTTATGACTGGGCTGATAAATATTTAAGCGAAACAGACTTCTCTCTGTCTTTTTTCATAGCGGAAGATTCTCCTTTTAAAGAACTGCCCTCGGCTGCGGGATTGATAAACTCTAAGTTTTAATACAGTGTGTTAACCTTGTTCAGCTAAACTGGGGTATTCTTTCTTAATTCAAAATAATTCAATCTGTCTTTATACAGCGGATTATAGGATAAAAGATAAATGAACATGGACAAATTTGTTATGTGTAGAAATTATAGATTCTGGGAAAATGTTAGAAGAGAATTAGCAAAATCTAAGTTCAGAAAGAAATTTAAACTTTGTAGAAATGATTTTTTGTACATAAAGAAAAACGGGATCGATGTAATTAAAAACCATGCTTATGACTTTATTGTAAAAAGACTTGCACCTGCTGAAATAAAAAATGACGGAAAACAGACTCCATGGAGCGGGCACCCGGTATTTACAGCACAGCATGCCACAGCTACATGCTGTAGGAAATGTATAGAGAAATGGTACGGTATAGAAAGAAATGTATACCTTAAGGAGAAACAGATTAAGTACGTTCATTACATAATAATGTCTTGGATAGTGGAGCAGTATAATAACGAATGTAACCCCGGTAGTAAAATATAAAATTCGAATACCGAAAAAAGAGTTGCTTAGGACTATTTCTTAATACATATAGTAAGACCGTCACCTATAGGAAGTATTGTGCTGTAGAGCCTGCTGTCTGCGAAAACAAGTTTGTTATACCGGTCCATAAAACTGCTGAATTTTTGTTTTTTACCGAGAGGCTTGAATAAGGTATCATGTGCAGCAATTATTCCGCCTGCAGTAATCTTTTCTATACAGGCACTGAACATTTTCGGATACAGTGACTTCAGTGAATCCTGCAGTATGAAATCGAAAGAGCCTGAAAGTTTTTTGAATTCGCTTTCCGCGTTTCCTAATATTAAATTAACATATTTTAGAAGTCCTGCTTCCTTTAAGTTTATCTTTGTTTCCCTGTAATGATTCTTCGCTGATTCTATTGATGTCAGAGAACCTTTGTTCTCCTTTGCTGCCTGAGCCAGAACTATTGTAGAATATCCAATACATGTCCCGAATTCAATGATTCTTCTGGAAGAGTTAAGTTTTATAAGCCAGGACAATATTCGGGCAGTTTGAGAACCAATGCAGGGAGTGATATCTTTTCTGTATTGATATTCTTCTGTTATTCTATCAAGTAGCGGATTTTCTGAATAGATAAAATTGTCTATATATTTGTTAATATCATTCATAATATTTAAAAGCAGTTTTTATTTAAAAATACAGGACTATTAAATATATTATAACCGTATATAATACAAACAAAATCGGGTGACTGTTACTTTTTAGTTATTTGTTAATAAACTGGAGTTTTTCGAAGGATTTTAAGTATATAAACCTCAAAGGTTAACAATGCTTTATAAGAAGCGCCCCAAGGGGCAGAAGTTATTTCCGTGAAATATCATGGAGTTAAGCTTTAGATATTATATCAGATAAATTGTAGAATTTGCTTTGAAGTACAGTTCAACTACTTTAATTCAGGGGTTTTCTATTCAGAGGTCACTGGGGGGAGAGAAGAGGCGTACAGAATGTCAATATTGCTGCAGGCAGCTAGTGTAATAGAGGTAAAGCCGGGGGAATCAAGCGGGGAAATATTTGGAACTAAATGTCCAAAGCAATGTATTGGCCAGCTATCAGAACCGGGTTAAATAGTTCTGTGCTTTACTGCTACTGCATCATTCTGCAGCGGCTGTTAGCTTCTGCTTTTCGGTGAATGTAGGCAATATCGCTTTCAGTTATTGATTTCGATATATAGAACCTTGGTTTAAGCAGGCTTTCATTTTCTGTTATAACACCTTCTTCCAAAGCTATATTATATAGTCTTGTATGAGGATAAATCCGAATTCCTATTCCTAAAGAAAGAGAAGTGAAATTCAGGGTTTCTGCGAAATCAAGGCTTTCTTTTACAGTATTGGAATTTTCACCCGGGGAGCCGAAAAGAAGAAAGCCATTCTGGTTAATACCGTATCTGCTGATAAGCTGAGATGCCTGTCTGACATCACGTTTTGTATATTTTTTATTCAGTGATTTTAGTATTGGGTCGGATCCGCTTTCAAGGCTTAGAGTTACTGAGGAACAGCCTGATTCTGCAAGAAGTTGTACCGTTTCCTCATCAACTTTCCAGGGATATACTGTACATTCATATCTAATATTGATTCTTTCGTCTATTATTCTCCTGCACAGTTTATTACAGTTATTTTTCGGAAAATTGAAGACGCCGTCAATAAACTTGAAATTAGAGTACCCCGCTTCATTATAATTTCTTATTGACTGGATAATTCTATCATGATCTACCGGAATGATTTTCAATCCTTCGAGATGTTTTGTAGTACAGTAAATACAATCCATAGGACAGCCAAGGTGCGAGAATATGGGTATTAAAGTATCATTTTTTGATATATTCTCTTCCTCAAAATGAATCGGACTCGGTATATTTAAATCTCTTGCATCTTTGAGTTTTATCATAACATTTTTTGCTTCAGGACTGTTCCTGATACGGAGGTTTGGTATTTTAAAATTTTGATCATGTTTTGACAATTTCTTAATAAGTTCGTTTAAATAAGATAAATTGAATCCGCTGATTCCGTAATCGGCTTTTAAATATTCAAGTATCTCATCGGGGAATATACTATATCCTGCGCCACCTAAAACAATGGAGCCTTTGAAATAATTCCTGCAGTAAGCTACGGTTTCTTTATCAGTTTCAAGAAGCAGTCTCGGTCTCTCCATTGAAATGTTATCAATATTTCTGATAGAAAAACCTATTAGTTCAGGTTTGAACTCTAAAATGGTTTTTTTTAGGTTTGAATAGTTATTTTTTTCATTTTGAAATACATATGTTTTAACTGTGTGGTTTCTTTTTATTAAATAATCCGCAACACACCATAAACCTACAGGATAAACCTTACTAATCAACTCTTCTGTATTTGTAGATATTAACAATATTCTCATTATGTAGTTTCTTGCAGGGTGTAATTCAAATTTTATATTTACAATCGAAATTTCTTTACTGATACATCGCCGGACAGCACTTTTCTGATTTCTCCGTTTTTGTCAACGCCTATCACAGTACCTTTTCTGTCAATATCCAGTACTTTAACTTCATATGTCTTCTGACTGTCTGTTACGGTAACTGTGTTTCCAATCAGCTTGTTTTCATTTTTCCATTCTACATACAGGGACTGAATTCCTTTAGACACTGCTTTATCATAGTAAAAATCTAAATTTTTCTTCAGGCAGGTTCGGAGAGTAACTATATTCGATTTTTTTCCGGTTTCAAGGAGGACGGAAGTGCAGCTTTGCGGTATTCCCTTGAAGTCCTCAGCTGTACTGTTAACATTTATACCTATACCGATCACTACAGTACTGGGAATTGTATTAAGGCTGGAAGATAAAACTGATTCGCAAAGGATACCGGAAATTTTACTTTTTTTACAAAAGACATCATTTGGCCACTTTATCCACAGTCCGTTTAAGCCCGGCAGAGTTCTTAGTGTTTTAAGGGTGGCCAGTCCGCCAATCCAGGAAGTCTGAATTATGTTTTTTTCTTTTGTTTTAATTATGTAACTGACATAGATATTTCCGCTTTGAGGCGATACCCATCTTTTCCCGTTTCGTCCTTTTCCTGAGGTCTGTTCGTCCGTTATGATCAGGTCTTTATTTTGTAGGACAGACGCGTTTTCCAGCGCATATTGGTTGGTAGAATTCAGCTTCTTAAAATATAAAGTAGTCATGATACAGCAGTTATGTTTGGTTTTTTTTATAATAAAAGTCTTCTATTTTAATAAATTCGGCTTTATCATTAAGAAAACTGATATAATTAGTTAATTTATTCAGCATATCATTTCCAGATATACGTTTTACAATTTTGGGAAGATTATATCCTGAAATATCAGTAAATTCCCAGGGATGAAAATAAATATTCAGATATTTATCGTAAGCTAAAGTCCATGCCGAAAAAAACTTTATTATGGAAAGAGGAAGGTTTTTGAATGCAAGCCAGAAAAGCGGAAATCTGATTATTGGAGAGGCTGATGCAGGAATATTCAGTATGTTGTTTCTATCAAAATAGGCTATTCTCTTATTGAAAAAATTATTATAACGTCCAGGCAGGTAAATAGGGTTTTCGGACGAATTATATTTGTAACCGTATTTCTTTAAAATGCTGCTGTCGAGCTTCTGTAATCTGGGACTTCTTATTCCTATAACAGGTTTGTCAGTTATTTCCTCAAGGACTTCTTTTGATTTTTTTATCCCGTACTCCGTAAGTTCTCTGTGGTCGTATCCATGGGAGGCTATTTCATGTGTTTCTGAAATTCTCTTTATTAAATCCCTATTTCTCAGGGCAACTGTAGCGGTAGTGAACATTGTCACTCTAATATTAAAACTATCAAGAAGCTTCAAAATCATATGAAGTCCTTCGAGGCTCGTTTCGAACTGCTTATCCTTTGATATTTTTAATCCATATTCTGCAGGTATATCAAATTCTTCTACATCAAAACTGAGGAATATATTTTTTTTCATATTAAAGTCTGTTTCAGTTTACTGAACATCTAATCATTGCTTTGACTGTAGTCGCCTCTGATATTATAGAAATGTATCTTAAAAAGTCCCCAGAACATTTTCAGTGTATCAGAAAAAAGCTGAACTCTGGTATTTTTGCCGGTATGCTCCCGTGCGACAATTGCCGGTATTTCTTTAATTTTATAATGATATTTTTTTGCTATAAATAGTACTTCGACATCAAACCAGAACCTGGAATCATGTATTTTACTGAATATTTTTTTGGCTTTTTCAAGTTTAAATCCTTTAAGTCCGGCCTGGGTGTCTTTATATGGCAGACCGGTTATTAACCTCACCAGCTGATTAAAGCCTCCACCGAGAAGTCTTCTTTTTATTGTAATTCGCCGGCTGTTTTTAAAACCGAGTGCGCGGCTTCCGATAACAACATCGTTGTCTTTAAGGGCTTTATACATTTTTTTTAAATGATTAAATGAGTAAGCCATATCTCCGTCGATATAACAGGCATATTCTCCTTCAGCATGCATTATGCCGGCTTTAACTGCAGCACCTTTGCCATAGTTTCTATCCTGTTTTAAAACCTCTATCCCACTGTTTGTTTTGATAAAATCGTTGATTACTTCCACAGTACCATCCACAGAGCCGTCGTCTACAAAAATCACTTTGTAAATATCTGAATTTTCTCTGAGGAATCTAATAATAAATTTGCAGGTTTTAGCTATTCTTGCTTCTTCATTATAAACAGGTATTATTATGTTAAATACGGACATTATTATTTAATCTTCCTTTGTCTCTATATCAAATGGTATCCCATTTCTTTCAAAGTTTTCTACCATGGAGGATTTATCAAGGCATTTAGCATATGCTTCCATCGGTTCAACCTTTTTTTCTTTGACTAAGTTGAGTATGACATCATCGAGAAGGCACATACCGTACTTTTTCCCGGTTTGCATTGCCGATGGTATCTGGAATGTTTTTTCTTCTCTTATAAGGTTGGCTATAGCGGGGGTAACAATCAGAATTTCCTGTGCTGCTATCCGGCCGCCCCCGGCTTTTTTCATCAGAGTCTGGGAAACCACTCCTTTTATAGATGTACTCAGCATAGCCCTTATCTGGCCCTGTCTGTCTGCAGGAAACTGGTCAATAATTCTATTAACAGTTCCGGCTGCTGTTGTAGTATGTAGAGTACCAAAAACCAGATGTCCTGTTTCTGCAGTTTCAATAGCTATTTCTACAGTTTCAAGGTCTCGCATTTCACCAACAAGGACGATGTCGGGGTCTTCCCTCAGTGCAGCTCTTAAAGCTTTTTTAAAACTGTCGGTATGTTTATGTATCTCCCTGTGATTAACAAGACATTTTTGATTTGTATGAACAAATTCAACGGGGTCTTCAATAGTTATAACATGTTTTTTCTGAGTTTTATTAATTAAGTCCATAAGGGCGGCAAGTGTTGTAGATTTACCGCTACCTGTAGGTCCGGTTACAACAACCAGTCCTTTTTCCATAAAAGAGAATTTACGTATAGCTTCGGGTAAGTTTAAATCATCCGCTGTTGGAATTTTTGTAGGAATTTCTCTGAATACAGCTCCCGGGCCGTTCAGATCTTTAAAAATATTTACCCTGAAACGTCCTGTTTCAGGTGTTTCATAAGCAAAGTCGGTATCTCCGCTTGCTTCAAATTCTTTTTTATTCCTTTCGGGCAGAATTTCATATATGTATTCTTTTACAGTTTCGTCACTTAAGTTCATGTCCTCACCTTCTATCGCCATCATATCTCCGTCTATTCTGACTCTTGGTGGTGTACTGCTGCAAAAATGAAGGTCTGATGCATCATTTTCTTTCATAAACTGCAGAAAAAGATCTATATTATTCATAAGACAGTCTCAAATATCCTTTTTATTTTTAAGTATAAGGTCGATAAACTGCAATAAACTGTTGTATAAGTAACCTTTACTGGTGATTGAGTAATCATTTAAACTATATTTTACGCATACAGGATAATTTATTCAAGCTTAATAAAGTATTTTCTGTTTTTGATTTACTTCGGATAGGGTTTTTTCTATTTCAGATAACTTTGTGCTGTTAGAGCTTTTTAGATATATAATATCATCTTTACGTATATTATCCTTAAGGTAGGCTGCGGCCTCTATTCTATTTTCAAACACTTCAATATTACTGTCTTTAATTTTATCGGCAGCATCGTTCATTATTTTACCTACAGCACATACTACTGAACTGTTTTTTAACTGACATGCATTTTTGAGAGTATTTATATGTTCTGTCAAAGAGTTTCTGCCCAGTTCCAGCATATCTCCTAAAACTATGTAAAGCATATTGTATTTTATTCCGGAAGAAATAATATCTTTCAGAAATGCAATTCCTGCTGCAGCACTGTCCGGATTAGCATTGTAAGCATCATTTATGATAGTATAGTTCCCGTGATTGGTTATTTGCATCCTCATTCCGGTGACTGCAGGTTTTTTCAGGAATTTAGTAATCCTGTTTTTGCTAACACCTAGCACACATGCGGTAGCGGCTGCTGCAGCGATATTAAGAGCCTGATGCTTTCCAATCAATTCAGTTTCAACGTTATAAACAGTTTTATCATTTTTCCAATTTAAAGAAAAAATGCTGTGATTTAGAAAAGATTTGTGGTTGGTAATTTTTATATCAGGATCATTTGTAAAGCCGAATGTAAGTGTCGGAATATTTACGGGAATTGCTTTTTTGATAGTTTCTGATTCGGGACACACAGAAGGAATGACTGCATAATTATATTTACTGTTATTGAAATATTTAAAGATGTTGGATTTTTCTAATGCAACGCCTTTTAAATTTTGTAGGAATTCCAGGTGGGAAGGGCCTACGGAGGTTAGAATAGCAATATCCGGTTTTGTAATTTTTGTAAGTACAATAATTTCTCCGGGGTGATTGCTTCCCATTTCTATTATAGCAAATTTATGGTCTGGATTGACTGAGAGTATATTCTGGGGTACCCCGATTTGATTGTTTGTGTTCGACTCAGTCGCATAAACTTTATCTTTTCCGTATTCATCGCATAATATACTATATAAAATATCTTTTGTGGCGGTTTTACCGTTACTGCCTGTTAATCCGATAAATAAAGTGTTTTTAAGCAATTTACGGTAAAAGGCGGCTATATCTTGATATGCTTTGGTTGTGTCTTTAACCATCAATACAGGTAAATGTTCCGGGGAATTCAGCTTTTTAAGTTTAGTTTTGCATATACAAACAGCCGAAGCATTTTTATTGACTGCTTTTCCTATAAAATCATGGCCGTCAAACTTATCTCCCTGTAAAGCTAAAAAGAGAGAGTCTGTACAGTTCTTTCTTGAATCTGTTATTATATTTTTGATAGATTTACAGCCGGCAGGTTCAGCCAAGTTTAACCACTGGCCGCCTGTTGCTGTTTGTATATCCTGATACGATAATTGAAAATAGTGAGTATTCATTGCTATATCTTAAAGTTTGTCTTGGTTTTGTAAATTTGTATAGTCGTTGATTTGTTGATTTGTTGAGCTTTTTAGGCTCAAAACACTATTTAAGATTTCTATTTTCCTCAGAAAAATGCTTCTCCCCTCATTTTTCTATGTTTTTTGTGCTATAAAATCAAGAAAAGTCTCAATGCCGTAAGCTCTAATTTAAAAACAAGGAGACACTCTCCTGAAAACAAATATTTTAAAACTGGTAAAAATGGTTTGTTACAAGTCAATGCCGTTGAATTAAGGTAAAATTATTGATTTTTCTGCATCCACACGGAACCATCTGTCTTCGCTTGAAGCTACGCCAAGACACCGGGGGACTGGTTCCCTCCACCACGAATTCTGTATTCTGTGGAGATAACATGAGTATATCAGGTTATTAAAAGACAAAATATAGAAAAAAGTTCCTCCTGGATATAATAAGATATAATTAAAAACTTTAACCCAGGAGGACCAAATGCAAAGAAAAAGTAATTCAGCAATGTTAAAAATGCAAGCAGAAAAACTAATAACAGTAGGAATTGATATGGGAAGTTCTTCCTGGTCCTGCGGTTATTATAATTGGAATACAG
>JAIPJT010000010.1 GCA_021733985.1 Victivallales bacterium
CAGACAGCAGACAACAGACAGCAGACAGCAGACAGCAGACAGCAGACAACAGACAGCAGACAGCAGACAGCAGATACCCAAATAGCCAAATCAACGAATAAACGGTTCAACAGCTTTTAGAAGAAAAGACCAAGACCAAGACCAAGACCAAGATTAAGACCAAGATTAAGATTTGAAACGAATCAACGAATCAACATCCTTCTTAATCGCGGATTGACACTAATACTCACTTACCAGGCAGCCGTGAAATAAAAATTGCATAGAACATGTATGCTTCTATCCGGACAACTGTCAAGTCCATGATGTTCAAGACAGCTGATATTTGATTCAACAGCTGAGTGTTTAACCCAAATAATGCATAAACCGGGTTAAAGCAGGCTTCCTACCTGATATATTACTACACACAGAATATATGTTCCTACCACACTTCCTAATGTTCCGAAAACAGCATAGTTCCACGAGGTTTCTTTTGCTATTGCCGGCACCGTAGCCATACAGGGCGCATATAAAAGGATAAATATAAACAGACTTATTATCGCCGGAAGTGTCCAGTTTTTATCTTTTTTCAGCATCGCTTTCAAATCAGTCCCGGGGGAAGACTCAGATTTAGACATTATCTGCTCGGGAGACGCAGTAGTGTAATGTTCATTCCCTTGATTTTCTATAATACTCATGGAATATGCTGTCGAAAGAGTGGACAGGATTACCTCTTTTGCCGCAAAACCACCGACTAAGGCAATATTAGTCTGCCAGTTAAATCCGCAATATTTAGTTATAGCTTCAAGATTCATTCCAATTCTTCCACCGAAAGAATGCTTCAGCGACTCTGATTTTTCGATATCATTAATTTTTTTTACAGTATTCGTCAATAGCAATTCCTTCTTTTTCTCGGAAATATTATACGAAGCCACTTCCTTTTCTGCTGATAATCTTTTCTTCTCAAACTTCTGTTTAACTTCTACAGGAAGCTGTGGAAATGTCATTAACGCCCACATGACAATTGAAATCGAAAAAATTATCGTTCCGGCTTTTTTTACAAACTGCCATACCCGATCCAATGTATGTGTTATAATACCGTAAAGGGTCGGAAGTCTGTAGGGCGGCAGTTCCATTATGAAAGGCGTAGGAGCGCCTCTGATTATCGTCGATCTCAATATTTTTGCAACAATAAGCGCAAAACCCCAGGATGCAGCAGTGATAATCAGCATTGCAAAAGTGGAGCTCTGTGGAAAAAAAGTTTTGCTGAGCATTAAATAAACAGTAGTTTTCGCACCGCAAACCATAAACGGAGCAGTTAAGACAGTTGCTATCCTCTCTTTAGGACTTCTGAGATTTCTGGCAGTCATTACGCCGGGGACAGCACAGCCGCCGGGAATTCCGCCGGCAATAATAAAGGGCATAACAGATGAACCGTGCAGACCAAAAGCCTTGAATACCCTGTCGAGCATATACGCAATCCTCGCCATGTACCCTAAATCCTCAAGAAAACACAGCATACTGAACATTATAAGTATTAACGGCGCAAAACTCAAAACAGCCCCCACTCCGTCTATAATCCCCGAAACAACTAAAGAATTTAACATTTTATTTTGAATATATGTGTCGCCCAAATCCCCCATCCACGAAAATAAACTCTGAAGCCATTCCTGCGGATAAGCACCCAAATTAAAAGTTACTGCAAAAAGGACATATAAAACAAATATCATGAAGATCGGGCCAAAAATTCTGTGAGTAAGAAACTTATCTATTTTTTCGGTCATGGTATGTTTGAAAATATGTTCTCTATTGATAATGCCGAATTTAAGAAGGGATTGTATGAAACCATACCTGTAATCAGCTATAAGAGCTTCAGGATATGTATTCAATGTCATCTCAGTGTGTTTTTCAGTCTTTTTGACAATCGACATTAACTTTTTATGAGTATCTTCAACCTTCCCGCCCTCTGCTAAAATATTTTCATCCTCTTCCATGTACTTAATTGCCAGCCATCTTGAAGGAAATTTTTCTAAAAATCTGTTACTTTCAATTATATCAGTCATTTTTCTTATGGCAGGATCAATATCCGGACCATAGGAGATTTTCAGGTCCTGAGGAGTTTCTGAAGAGTCACTGCTGTATAAATCCATAATTTTGCTGATTATCTCCTGACAACCTAAACCTTTACGGGCAACACACTCTACAACGGGTATATTTAAGACTTCAGACAGCTTTTTAACATCAATTTTTGTTCCGCTTTTGCGGACTTCATCCATCATGTTCAGCCCTAAAATCAGAGGTATACCCATTTCCAGAAGCTGTACAACAAGGTAAAGACTTCTTTCAAGTGCCACTGCATCAAGCATACATACAACAATATCCGGGTTTTCATTTAAAATAAAATTACGCGCAACAACCTCTTCCATGGAATAGGAAGTCAGTGAGTATGTTCCCGGCAGGTCTGTAAATTTAATTTCATAATCTTTATTCCGATAATACCCTTCCATGTGTTCAACTGTTATTCCGGGATAGTTTCCAACTCTTGCAGTTGAACCGGTTATGGCATTGAACATCGTACTCTTCCCGCAATTCGGCTGCCCGGCCATTGCAACGTTTATTTTTTTCCTGTTCTTTGCTGTATACATATTTATAACTTTCAATCTGAAACTTCGCAGGTTATAAAATCCGCCTCGCTGTTGCGGAGTGTTAATGTAAAACCTTTCATCTTTAATGCCACAGGATCATATAACGGAGCTCTTCCGACAATTATAAATTCAGTACCGGGTATCAAGCCCATATCTCTTATTCTTCTGCCAAGCTCACCTTTAGCTTTTACTGCTTTAATCCTACCCTGCTGCTGAACTTTCATTCTTCTAAGCGGTATTTCCATATTAACCTCTTTATGTTAATTTGATGTTGCAAAAACAATTACCTCTCCCCTGAAACAAGAATTATTATATCAGGGCAAATTTTTATTTAATATAACACATTTATAAATTGTGCTGTATTTACGGCGCGCTAAGCCGTCGCCCCGGAGCTATGGCTCACCCTGCTCCGTACCGTTTAGGCACTACGCAGGACAGGCAGATTTTTAGTCTTACCTATCATCGAGTATTACGGTGAAAGATCGCGCCCTACCGTTTTGTTTCAGTAAAGATTAAACTTCGTCGTGCGAAGATCAACGCTGATTAAGTTTCTAAAAACTTTATAATATTTTTAATTAGGCTTACCTAATTTATAATTGAAAATTATGACTTTTTCAAGTTATGAAAGAATATTTTAATTTAATTTTTTTTTCCAGAAATTTAATTGGTTATCAACTTCACCGTATCCGGTGGCACCGTAAATATTTCTTTTACTGATACTTTTTTCGGGATTGAACAGTTTCAAACATTCTTCATTGGCTTCCGGGATAACAGAAAGCATTTCTTCATAAGTAATATTATCAAGTTTAAGTTTATTTTTTTCACACCATTTCACCAGTGACCCCACCCTATGATGTGCAATTCTGAAAGGAACACCGAGTTCGACAAGTTTTTCAGCTAAATCGGTAGCCATTAAAGCCGGATCGGAAGCAGCTTTTAGCATATTTTCTTTTTTAACCATAATGGAAGCAATCATTGAAGGATAGACAGACAGTATTTTTTTTACATTGTCAACAGCATCAAAAACCGGTTCTTTATCTTCCTGTAAATCTCTGTTATAGGTAAGCGGCAATCCTTTAAGCAGCGTAAGAATAGACATTAAATCGCCATATATTCTGGCTGTCTTACCTCTTGAAATTTCAGCGATATCGGGATTTTTTTTCTGCGGCATAATACTTGAACCTGTACAGAATGCATCCCCAAGCTCTATATAATTAAATTCTTCGGAACACCATAATATGATATCTTCAGATATCCTTGATACGTGCATTGCGAAAATAGAAAATCCGCTAAGCAGTTCACAGAGAAAATCTCTGTCGGCAACTGCATCCATGCTATTACTTGAAATTCTGTCAAAATTCAGCAGCCTGGCTGTAACATTCCTTTTCAGAGGCAAAGTTGATCCCGCAAGGGCAGCGGAACCGAGCGGCATTATATTAAGACGCTTCCTGCAATCCAGCAGCCTTTCAATATCTCGTTCAAGCATTTCGGTATAAGCTAAAAGCTGATGTGGAAAAAGTACGGGCTGAGCACGCTGCAGATGTGTATATCCGGGAAGCAGCGTTTGTTTGTACTCCTCTGCTTTTCCAATCAAAGCCTTCTGAAATTCCTTTATACCTTCACAAACTGTTAAGATTTCTTCTCTAAGGTACAGCCTGATATCAAGAGCTATCTGATCATTTCTGCTTCTTCCTGTATGCAGTCTAGCTCCGTCATCGCCAACAATTGCAATCAACGCATTTTCAATATGCATATGAATATCTTCAAGCTCTGCGTTGTAGTCAAAATTATTTTCTTCTATTTTACTTAAAACCAGCTCAAGGCCTTTTATTATTTTTTCCGCGGAGTCCCGGGGAATTATTTCGGCCTCAGCCAGCATTTCTGCATGTGCTTTGCTGCCTTCAATATCATGCTTATATAATCTTTTATCAAATGAAATAGATTCTGAAAACTCTGTCAAAGCCTCTGTCGGCTTTTCACTAAATCTTCCGTCCCATAATGCCATAAAACACCTACTTTTAAGGCCTATGCCGAAAAACACAGGCGCATTTCTTATTTTTTTTACTTAAATTTGATTTTTATTTCGCGAAGTACTGCTCTGTTTTATTCAGCCTGATCCCGTGAGATAATTTATGAAAAATATTCTTTTTATCCATGATGGATATCAAGGTCGCACTTTAGCGTGTATAACTTAGACAAGCTAAAGCTTGAACTCCAACAAAAAACAATAATCGCATAATGTTATTATACATTTAACAATAAAGTTGTATTGCAGCGCTATCTCTGAGCGCACTACAAACAGCATCGTTTATAAATATGTTATATTAAATAAAAATTTGCCCTGATATAATAATTGACGTTTCAGGGGAGATATTGCACGAAAAGGGTTTACCTCCGCTGAAATCAAATAGGGCCGAATACTATGCCCTTTTCGAGCAGATTCATACAGGCATATCAGCCTTTTCGGGAAAGAGAGAAAAAACAGGTCGCAAAGTATGAAATCTTTTCGTACAGGTTCTAAATTAATCTTCCATATATAGATGTCTATACTTGATAAAATAGTTCAGCCCGGAAAATATAGTAATCAGTGCAACGACAACCATCCCTATGCACCAGATCACTTCAACAACACCTCTTAACGGCAAAATATTTAACCAGATGAAACCACCGAAACAGAAAAACGTCATCTGTGAAGCAGTCTTCCATTTACCGTACCTGTCTGCAGCAATCACTTCACCCTTATTTGCCGCCAGAGATCTCAATCCTGTAACAAGGAACTCTCTTGCTAAAACAACTATAACGACCCAGCCGGGAAGCATAGAGCGTCCGGTATAGGGGTTAACAGTATCAACAAAAATAATAAAAATTGTCATTACGAATATTTTATCAGCCAGCGGGTCTATCAATTTACCGAAACTGCTCACAAGACCATATTTTCTTGCAATCTGCCCATCGAGCAGGTCGGTATACGCAGCAATTATAGTTAAAATTACAGCCGTCACCTGCAGCGAATATGCATAAGGCTGTGTAAATTTCTGATAAATATTTGCCAATATTAATACGATGAATACCAGAATAATTCTGGTAACAGTAATTTTGTTCGGAATATTCATACCGTTTTCCTGTCTTTTATTGTTTTATCTATAACTAATACAAAACTCCCCTGAAACAAAAAATTACTATACAGTATACAGTAAAATATTGCATTAAATCGTATAATTTTATTATACATTTAACAATAATGCTGTATTGCGACGCGCTAAGCCGTCGCCCCGGAGCAGCGGGGCTATGGCTCACACGGCCGGAGATCGCGCCCTACCGTTTTGTTTCAGAAAAGATTAAACTTCGTCGTGCGAAGATCAACGCTAATTAGATTTTATCAACCCGGAAGTGATTGAAAAAAACGAAAACTTTTTTTTGTTTTTCCACTGCGGATTACAGAATAATTCTACCTTTTAATTCAAAAGCTGAGCTTTTTTCTATCTTAACTTCGCAAAAATCACCTGGTCCAAACAACTTTCTCTTTTTTATTTTTACCTTATTATCGATCTCGGGAGAATCCATATAAGTCCTCCCTGAGAAATAATTGTCCTCTTCATTATCAATAATAGCTTTGAACGACTTTCCTTTCAAGTTTTCATTGAACAACTGCGACTGAATCTCGTACAGTTCCTGAAGGATTCGGACACGTTCATCTGCTGTTCTATCAGATACTTTATTTTGTAAACCGGCTGCTGCCGTATTAGGTTCAGGGTAATACGGGAATACCCCGAACCTCTCGAACTTCCATTTTTCTATAAATTCTTTCAAGATTGTAAAATCTTCTGCAGTTTCCCCGGGAAATCCTACAAGAAATGTACTTCTAAGAATAAGTTTGTCTATATTCTTCCTCAGTTTGCCCAAAATTTCATTCAGTTCGCGGCAGGTTATTTTCCTATTCATTTTACTGAGTATTTTATCTGAAGCATGCTGTATCGGAATATCAAGATACGGTATTATGTGTTTTGCAGAAGCTATCGTATTAATAAGTTCATCAGTTATACCTTCCGGATGAAGATAATGAAGCCTAATCCAGTAGTCCCCATCTATACTGTCTATTTCTTTTAACAGGGCCGATAAATTTTCAGAGTTCTTAACATCAGCAGCAAATGCAGTAATATCCTGTGCTATGATAAGTACTTCTTTTACACCGTTTGCCAAAAGTCCCTTCATTTCTTTTCTTATCGAAGCTATATTCCTGCTTCTCAGCCTTCCTCTAATATTCGGTATTGAGCAGTAGGAGCATCTATTATTACAGCCATCAGCTATTTTAATATATGCATAATGCGGAGGTGTAAGCTGAAGTCTCGGGGTATTGTGAGAATATAAAAAAGACGGAGCACTATTAAAAAGAGTTTTATTATCTGAAGTAATTTTAAAGAAACTGCCGATGTATTCAGTGATTTTATGCGTTTCATCAATTCCGAGCCATAAATCAACTTCCGGATATTTTTGAAAGTAGCCGGCGGCACCATCCCACTGAGTTAAACAGCCGCATATAATCAGTTTCCTATTAAACGGCTGAAGGTTTTTCCAGTCGATACAAAACTCGATATTCTCTTCTGCCTCCACCCTTGCAGGCGGAATAAATGCACAGGTGTTTACGATACATATATCCGCCTCGTCAATATTATCCGTTATCCCCAGATTATTAGTTACCAGAGAAGCTGCAAGAATTTCAGTATCGACAAAATTCTTTGAACAGCCAAGGCTTATTATATATACATAAACGGGTCTTTCGGTTCCCAACATATTAATATACACTTTTTATTTGTTAATAATCAGGCTCTTCAATTTCAAGAAACCTATGGTAGTTATTGGTCAACTCTCTAAAGCCTTTGATATATTCACGAACTTGCTTTCTCTTAGCACAAAAGCTTACTGCACCGGCGGTTTTACCGTCTTCTGTTTCCACTTTCATATTTCCAATAGAAACAAATCCTCTCACCTGTAAATCCGTTAGCGGACTTATAAAAATTTCAGTATTCTTCAAAACAGTAATGCCTGCAGTACCGACTACTTCTTTAACGGCTCTCGGCAGCAGTACTCCTACAGCCAAAATTACCGAAGGATGTACCATTGCATATATATCCAGCAATTCGTTTGTTTCACTTTTGCCATTTTTAGTTAAGTAAATCCTACTGTTTAATTCTCTTTGAAATTCTAAAAAATCTTTCAGTCTTCCCTGTCCTTTGTTATAATCGCCGGGTCTGATAAAAACCAGCCCGAGATTCCGGTCCTGAAGAACCGTATCCTCAACCTTCAAGTCAGTTGTTATGACAAATTTCGTATCTTTAAAGTATTCCCTCTGAGCAAGTCCCCATATTATCATACCGGGGATAGTAACAGCACCCTCCATTTCACTGAGATACTTTTCGTTCAGATATTTTCTAAGTTTTAAAATTTTTTCAAAGTGTACAAATATACGTCCCCTGTAAATTCCATCTCCGTGATACCTGATTTCAGGTGAAGCATCTTTCAGTGCGGGAAACTTAATCTTACCGGCCACCCCCCACTGTTTCTTTAAAGTCTCCAGCAGCTCTTCCATCGGCATGCCGTCAACCGGTACATGATGATACTGGACCCATAAATCAGCTTCTTTATAGGAGGGGGTAAAACGACATACAACATTAAGCAGGCCGAAACCGGGATGTCTCTTGCTTTGCATATACGGCGTTTTAAGCCGTTCCTTAAGTAAATCACCGCCCGTCAATTCTTCAAAGTGTATGAAGGTACTTGTCAGAATTCTGTCAATGTAATCAAAAAGGTCCTGTCGTCCAGTATGTGTTATCCCTGTAACCTTCCATGCCCAACGTCTGAGTTTTCCGGAAATAACTTTAGCTCTTTTAACATCCCCTACCCGTTTTTTTTCATTTTGGTTAAAAACAATTACTATTTTTCTCAGAGCTTTCCTTTTAATTCTTTCTGACAGCATAGCAAAAGAGACTCTCGTCTCGTCGAAATAGGGGATTATTTTTTCTAATTTCCCGCTTTCACTGAATACAGTTTCCGTAATATCTGTAAAATAAATTCTTTTTCTGCGGGCCCTGAAAAGGCTGTACTCGAAACACCAGTGGTAAGAGGCATGCTCACGTAAAAAAACCGCCAGTTTTTTTATTAAAAAATCTTTTGCCTCATCAAAATTTTTAGGTTTGTTTATTTTCCTGCAGTATTTTAAACGAAACACAGATAAGATAAATTTAGAATGCTCCTTTCTTAAAAAAATACCCGCAAATTTTCTCCAGCCGCTTTCTTCAACTTTAAACCCCATCTTTTTTATATACTGCAGTATTTTCAGAATACATATAAGAATTACAGCGCCTATATTCCATCTGTCTAATAAGCGCCTAAGCTTTAATCTTCTGTTAAATTTTCCATCAGGCATGTCAAAACCTCCTAATCAAATTACATACAGCCTTAAGTTTTCGTACAGCCAGACCAGTCTGCCAAACAGTTAAAACCGAATTTTCTGGAATAAAACCCTTAATTTACTTCCTAAACGGTCCAATTTCAATAAAAAAAACAATGCAAATTATTCCCCTGAATCAGTGAGATAATTCATAAAAAAAAGCTCACGGAATCAGGATTCCCTGATATCCCTGTATAATTTTTTGTAGCATTTACGGCAGAATGACTTATATTCCTGGTCACCGACCTGGATCTGTTTCCCCCCGAGAGCCGGCCTCCCGTTGACAAAACGTGCATTAAAAGTTGCTTTTCTGCCGCATTCGCACATTGCTTTTATTTCTTCTATCTCGTCCGCCACCTCTAACAGCCTTTTACTTCCCGGAAACATTCTACTTTTAAAATCACTCCTCAGACCGTAACAGATAACAGGCAGAAAAAGGTAATCCGATACATCTGTAAGCTGGTCTATCTGCTCAGGAGTGAAGAAATGAATCTCATCAACAAAAACAACTCTTAACTGCTTTTTTTCTTCATCCATTTTTCGTCGGACTATGTCATAAATATTATCAGAATCAGTTACAGCATATGCATCAACCGATACACCTATCCGACTTTTGACTACCTTTCTATTTCGTGTATCTGAAGCCTGTGTTAAAACAAATGTATCCATACCTCTTTCACGATAATTAAACTCCGCCCTAATCAGGTCAAATGATTTTGAAGACCCCATAACACCGTATTTAAAATAGACTTTTCCCGGTACGTTCATCTTCCCTTCCTGTTATTATCTGTTTACGCAAATGGAGAAGCCCTTTTAAGAGCATAAGGTATAAGTTCGGCAATATCATCTGCGATAAGGCCTCTGGCTCCTTTATCTGCAATTTCCCCTGCAATACCGTGTAAGTAAGCCGCAAGGTACGAAGCCCGGTATTGAGACATCCCGGCTCCAATGTTAGCTGCAATTATACCGGTGAGCACATCTCCGCTTCCTGCGGTAGCAAGGGCGGGACCACCGCTGCTGTTTATGCATGGCATACGCCCCGGAGTCAGCGTTACTGTCCTGTTTCCTTTATATACTACAGTACCGTTAAGAAGTTCCGACAATTTTTTTGCTTTATCAGCACGTCTTTTGTATTTATCTGTATTCTCTCGAAAACCTTTAAAAAGTCTGGCAGCTTCCCCGGGATGAGGTGTAAATACTGTTTCTCCATTTTTCTCAGTCAGGATAGCCGGATCTTTAGCAATTAAATTTAATCCGTCAGCATCTACTATTTTAGGTTTATCTAATTTCAGAATTTCCCTGAACACTCCAGCACAGCATTGTTTGTCAGACATACCGGGGCCTATAACGATAACATCAGCTTTTTCCGCCAGTTTTTTTAGTTCCGGAATAGATGAGTCTGTAAAAAAACCTGTCCCGTCATCTTCAATTCTTCTCGTTATTAATGCAAAAATGCCCGGGGCGCATGTTTGTAATGAATTCGGTATAGCCACTGTTACAATTCCGGCACCGGCTCTCAGGGCAGATTTGCCTGTGAGGAAAGGCGCTCCGGAATACATTTTACTCCCGCCTACTACTAATATAGAACCATTTTTATTTTTATAGGACTCCATATCAAGTCTTTTTAAAATATAATAAGCATCATTACCTGTAATCATACATTTTTCAGTTTCTGTATCATCAATAAACTCTTGAGGAATACCGATATCTACAGTTTTGATCTTCCCGCAATATGAAGGCCCTTTGCCGCGAATCAGGCCTGTCTTCGGTAATCCCATCGTAATCGTCATATCACAGAAAAAAGCAGCATCCTCAATACTTCCGTCATCTCCGTTCAAACCTGAAGGGATATCCAGTGCGACTACAGGTAAGTGTAAACTGTTTACAAGTTTTATCCAGCTGTAGTAGGGTTCCTTAAGTTTCCCCTTAAAGCCTGTACCCAAAAGTCCATCTATAATAATATCTCCTCTTAAAAAATGTTTCTGCTTTATTTTATCCTTCACATGAACCTGCACATTGTCAGGTAAATGCTCAGCATGGAATTTCGCAGCACCTTTCAGTTCACCTATATAGCATACAGAATATATAATAACTTCGCAGCTGCTCTTTTCACTTAAATATTTTGCGATTACATGTGCGTCTCCCCCGTTGTTACCCTTACCGGCTAAAATTACAAATCTTTTAACATGCTGGGGATTTATACCTGATACATATTCTAAAATTCTTTCACCGGCACCGAGGCCTGCCCTTTTCATTAATTCTTTAGGAGGAATCCCGGCTTCATTTATTGACCTGTAATCAAGATTCCTCATTTGTGAAACTGAAACAATTTTCATTTTCCTCAAACCTTTACTTATTATTCAAGAGTCATTTACTTATTAACAGATACCCTTTTATTTTAATTTAATTTTATCATTTTTAAACTAAAAAACCATATAAATATCCTGGATTTGAGCTTACTATTATATATAATAATATTAAGTATTGTACAAAGTCCCGTAATATAGAATACAATAACATTTTGAAATAATTGAATATAGAAACCCCTTATGACAGTCAACTTTTTCCTGTTTTTTTACAGCGCTGATTTATTCAAATTATGGCTTGTCTTTTTCATTATATGTTTATTACTGGATATTACTACTATAATACATATTTTAAAGAACAAGCATTATGAGCCCGCAAGCGCAATACTCTGGATATTTGTAGTCGTAGACCTCCATCTCATAGGAGTACTGCTCTATCTACTTCTTGGAATAAACAGGTTAAAAACCAAAGGCATAAAGATAGAACAGCATAACCAGACAATGGACGCACTTAAAGGTCCCAAAGGTTATTTATCCAACTTTCTCGAGCGGTTAATTGATTTCCATGAAACCTATAATGACAAACCCCATGAATATCAGCATATTTTTAATAAAATCATAGCGGGGACTTTCCCGATTAAGGGAAATAAAGTAGAGCTGCTTGTAGACGGTACTACTGTATACCCCAAAATGCTGAAAGAAATTAAAAACGCCAAACGCCACATCAACCTCCAATCATATATAATAAATAATGACGAAGTAGGCCAGGAGATTTTCCACGCTTTATCAGAAAAAGCAAAAGAGGGAGTCAAAGTAAAAGTACTATTCGATGCGCTCGGAAGCAGCAAAGCATATAAATCACATTTTTTTAAACACTGGATACTTCAAAAAAACCCTAATTTTAAAATTAAGGCGTTTTCAAAGCTCAACCTTTTTACCCCCTACAGGATACAGCTGAGGAACCATAGAAAACTTCTTATTTGCGATGGAAAAACAGCTTTTGTCGGAGGCATTAATATCAGTTCTGAGAATGATATTAACTATACCCTCAAAAACCGCCATATTCATGACCTGCACTGCCGATTGGAGGGACCTACAGTCGGCGAACTCCAATTTAATTTTCTGAAGGACTGGAGTTTTGTAACCAGGAAAGACCCGATAACTCTTTTAACTGAAACAAATTATTTTGTTAATCCTGAATATTGCGGCAATGCAGTAATTCGTACCCTGCCCTCCGGTCCCGGTCAATCTTATGAAGCTACAAAAAAAATGTTCATGACCGCAGCAGTCTCCGCTAAAAAACATCTATGGATCATCACACCATATTTTGTTCCGGAGGCTTCCTTTATACAGTCACTTTGCATGCTTGCAGCTAAAGATGTAGATATTAGAGTCATCATTCCGCAGAATAATAATCACTGGTATGTGAGATATGCCTGCCGCAGTATATACAACCGCCTTATAGCCAGTAACATAAAAATCTTTGAAAAAACCGGCAATTTCTCTCATGTCAAAGCCATGATAGTTGATAACAAATGGGCGGCAATGGGATCAAGCAACTGTGATGTGAGAAGTTTCCGTCTGAATTATGAACTGGACTGTGTAATTGAAGATAGCGAATTTGTTGAAAAACTTCATAGACAGTTCCTTAAAGAAATGGAAGAATCCATTGAGATCACCTGGCACGACCGTAAAGCACGGGGGCAGCTGGAAAAACTACTGGAAAATGTCTGTTCCCTTTTTACACCGGTCATGTAGATTAGAGCCTGTCCCGAAAGTAGCCTTCTGTCAGGCTCAGTAATCAGTCACCAGTTGTCAATTGACAGTATATTTTATTTATGGATCAATGTCATTGAATTATTGATCGTAAAAAGTTTTTTCAATATCACTTTTAACCTGCATAAGTTTGTCCACTCGCGGTCTTGTAATTCTAACTGGGGGTTCTATCGTATTCTTAATTTCAAGTTTTACACCGTCATAAAGTTCGCTATATTCATCATCACGGCTGAGAATTATAACTTTTTCCCCATTTTTAATATCTTTACCGATTATCTTATTATAACCACTGCTTCTCCCCACAATGGTAACCTCTCTAAGCCTTGCCTTGCCTTCTCTGACTAAATACACGTAATTGTGTCCGGAAGCCTGATGAATGACAGCTTTTCCAGGTACATATATTCCTGCATCTGCCAGATTGGGAATTTCCACTTTTACCGATTCGCCCGGATAAAATTTCCATCTGACATTTTCCTGTAATACAATATCTCCATCCTTTATACCCTTTTCCCCGACAGTAACAACTACATCACCCTGTTTAAGCCCTTCTGTCTTGTTTACTGAAACTATTTTCATGTTTCTCCCCAACCCAAGATCAAGAACCCTTTTTATATTTCCAACTTCAATGAAAATCTTTTCAATTTTAAATCTGGAAATCCCTTCAGACTTTTCATTATTTTTTTTATATGGTATAGTTTTTAAGACATATTTTCTATCATTCCTATCAGTCCTGACAGCTGCTATAGGGACTGCTAAAGAGTTCATTATTTTTTTACCTGATATATGACTTATGTTCCCCAGCTTTCTGGCAATTTCATTGGTCCTGTCCATAGGAACAACAGGAAACCAAACATAAACTTTTTTTAATTTACTTTTCCGGATTTCCTGAGTCTTCGATCTACTAACGAAAACATTGGAGGGAACTACTGTGTTCTCGATGTATGCATAAAGCATATCATTTTTTACAGAAGTACAGCACCATGCGTCGACAGGTTCAATATTGCCTGAAGGATACACTTTAACCGTCGAGCCCTCTTTATAATTATCGATTATATCTTCAGGGAACGGAATTTTAACAAGAAGCGGTGTCATCTGTGTGACTTCAACAACATCATCTCCGGCTCCGGCCAGGGCTCCGGTTTCTTTAAGAACTTTTGTTACCATGCCTGAAAAATGTGCTTTTATTACAGCCGCCTCATAAGCAAATTTACATTTTAATACTTCATTTTTTGCATTTTCAACGGCAAATTTCTTTTTATACATTTCAGTTTTAGAATGAAAATGTTTTTTTTCACTGATAGCATTATTGTTAATCAGACGATTATCTCTGGCAAAATCATCCTTAGCATCTTCATAATTGACTTCTGCTATTTTTTTATTTAATACAGCCGCCTGCAGTTCATATTTTTTCTCTTCACGAATCTGCTTTGCAATTACAGACCCAGGCCTGATTACGTTGCCTTTTTCGTCTTCTATCTGTGAAAACACGTAATCTCCAACCTTTGCGACACTTTTTAGAATACCAGGATTCAAAAATGAAAAAGTTCCTTTTCTTATAGCTTCCACCTTTCCGGTATAAAAAGTATCAACAGGTTTAACGGTTTCTAATTTCATTACAGTTACAGGGACACCTGCATTTAGTAAAATATTTAATTTCAAGAGTAATAAAGCTCCCGCAAATATTAAAGTTCTTCTCTTCATACTGAAAAAGTCCCTTTCGCTATGTATTAAATTAATTTGTTTCGGAAAGCATTAAACTTCGTTGTACGTAGATCGATGCTATTTTAAAAAATACCTTTTAAATTCCTTTTGTCATTATATATTGTAACTTCTACATTTCTATATAAAAATAATTATTAGACATCACTTATGCTGGAATATTTATTAAACAGATCAGATGAAGCTGGACTTCCTTCGTACGCAATAAAATCATCTTCCACAAAAGGACGTCGGTACCCTGAAAAAAAACATCCCCTGAGAACACCCTTTCAACGGGACGCAGCCAGAATAATTCACAGCCGTCCATTTAGAAGACTTGAATACAAGACACAGGTTTTCCTGAACGGCTCAGGTGATCATTACAGAACAAGACTTACACATACTATAGAAGTCTCAGCAACAGCAAGGACTATAGCCAGAACTCTAAATTTAAATGAAGATTTGACAGAAGCGATTGCTTTAGCACATGATCTGGGCCATACACCATTCGGTCATATCGGTGAAAAAGTCTTAAATGAACTCCTAAACCCGTACGGTTTGAACTTTGAACACAATAGCCATTCTCTGAAAATAGTTGATGAACTTGTCCTGAAATATCCAAATTTTTCAGGACTTAACCTATGCTGGGAAACACGTACCGGACTGTTGAAACACCGCTATCCCGGAATCACACTTGACAGTAAAGTACTGCCGCAAAATTTATCTCTTGAAGCACAGGCAGCAGATATTGCAGACGACCTGACATATTACGGCCATGACATCGATGACGGAATAGACTCCAAATTAATAAACCATAATGAACTGAAAAAACTTGCAATTTGGAAAAAAATAACTTCCATGATCAGAAAAGAGGGACTCAGCGAAGGTTCTGAAAACTTTATACAGTATGCAGTCAGAACTCTCATAGATTACATGGTGACTGATGTCATTTATTATAGTAACAGCCTTCTAAAAAGTTACCAGATAACCTCACCCGAGGAAGCACAGCATCTTGATAAAAAAATAATCTCGTTCAGTCCTAAAGTGGCGAAAGAAACTTCCGAGCTGAAGGATTTTTTATATAAAAATCTATACTGGAATAAGCACCTCAACAGTATTAGAGATAAAACACATAATATAATCAGGCAGCTTTTCCGTTTATACCTTGATCACCCTGAACACATGGGTAAATCAGCCAACGCATCACTTAGAAGCGACGGGAGCAACCTTCACTCTGTCGTGAGTGACTATATTGCCGGAATGACAGACCGCTTCGCGAACCTTGAGTACAATAAATATTTCTATAGTTAAATCCTGTTTTTTTTATAAAATTCTTCTACATATTTATACACTTCATCAGGGCTGGATAATTCTATACATTTATCAAGTATACCGGTACATTCTTCATAGGAAAGCTGTTTGATGATTTTCCTTATCCTCGGAATAAACCGCGGAGCCATACTCAAATCGGTTATGCCGGCTCCGACAAGAAGCGGAAGGGCATAAATATCACAGGCCATTTCACCGCAGATAGAAATTTTCTTTCCTTTAAATTCACAGGTAACTCCGGCCAGATTTTTTAATATCTTCAGGAACAGAGGAGTTAAATAGAGATTTTTATTATAAACTGACTCATTGGTTCTGTCAGAAGCAAATAAATACTGTACAAGATCGTTAGTTCCCAGACTGATAAAATCTACCTTTTCAAGTATAGGTTTTGTTTCAAAAAGGAGGGATGGAACTTCAACCATTATTCCAACCTGATAATACTCAGCATAGTCATAATTCTGAAATTGCAGTTCTGTTTCTATATCGTTTAAAATTTCATAAATCCTGTCAATTTCATGTAAATTGGAAACCATAGGAAACAGTAATTTTAAATTGCCGTTTACCCCTGCTCTTAAAATAGCCCTGAGCTGAGTTTTAAACAGTGCTCGGTTTGATAATAAAAATCTTATACCCCTGTTGCCGAGGGCCGGGTTATCTTCCTTTCCGGCATTAAGATAAGGAACCTTTTTATCTCCGCCTATATCCAGTACTCTTATTGTAATATCGCAACTGCCGGCTTTCTCAAAAACTTTTTTAAAAATATTAATTAAATCCTCTTCGGTTGGTTCATGGTCTCTTATCATATACAAAAATTCTGTTCTGTATAGTCCAATCCCTTCCGCGCCATATTTTTTAAGAAGCGAAATTTCGCTTATAAGTGCAATATTAGCCTTAAGGGTAAGCCGGCAGCCGTCCTTTGTACAGGATGTAAAATCCCGGTTAAGTTCTTCGTGCTCATCCCTCTGGCTTTTCAATATATTTTTAAAATTGTTTATTACATCATTGTCAGGCCTTATATAAACAAGCTCTGAATGACCGTCAACAATAATAGCATCATTGTTTCTAACCAGTTTTGTAATGTTTCTCACGCCCCGGACAGCGGGTATATTTAAAGCTTTTGCCAAAACAGCAACATGATCGATAACACCGCCCTTTTCACAGACAATACCGCAAATATCATCTACAGGGAGTCTAATAAAATCAGAAGGCAGTATTTCTTTGACGACAAGTATTATCCGGGAACTGTTTAATTCAAGTATATTTTCATCTGTCGGAGTCCCGCTTTTTAAATTCCTGACAACATTGAGAAGACGAAGCATTACATCCTTTAAATCCATTATTTTTTCTCTAAAGACACTGTCTTCTATAGCAGAGAATCGTTCACGGTATTCTTCGAATGCAAGTTTAATGCTGTACTCGGCCGTATGGCCGTTTTGTGTTATCTCTTCTTTTATTTTGTTTATCAGATACTTGTCCTCAAGAAATAAAAGATGTGCACAGAATATTGAGGCATCGGCCTCTGATATTAAGTTCAGCGCCTTCTGCTCAAGCGTAAGTGTCTTTGATTTAGTAATTCTGATGGCCTTTTCGAGTAGCTTCAGATCCCCTTCCCTATTATCGGTCTGAGTATGAAGTATCCCCTCAAATGAGTTTTCGTTATCAAAAATACATGCTTTCCCAATACCTATTCCGATATTGGCGGCTTTGCCCTTTATGGTAATCATCTCTCCCAGCGGGTTGGCGGCTTTAGTGCCGCTTTTTCTTACAAGAATATTACTTGACAGAGTACTTATTACAGTAGCATCAACTATAACATTGGCAAGCTGAGAGCTGATTGTATTAACACTGTCGGCTACAGGTTTTCTTATTTTTTTGGGCTGCAGGCTCTGAACTGCAATTACTCCAAGTTTTTCCTTGCCTGCAATTATCGGAACACCTAAATATGATCGATATTTTTCTTCGCCTGTGTTTACAAAATACTTAAACTGAGGGTGCCTGTCAGGATTGATTATATTAATCATCTTTTCTGAAGTAAAACAGAGTCCGGTCAAACCTTCCGAAGGCTTCATAAAGACGTTATCAACAGATTCCGGATTTAATCCGTGCGAAGCTCTCAGCACCAGCATATCATTTTTCTTATCATATAAATATATAGAACATACATCAACATCGATCCCTTCAGCAAACACTTTGACAAACTTTGTAAGCATCGCTTCATAATCACTGGTATTCGATATTATTTCCGATAATTTCTGAAAAATATTTAGAAGCTTTTTTAACACGGTCTACCTCTTCATTTATTATATTTTAAACCTGTTTCCGTGAGTTTTTGGCTATACCGTAGAAATAACCCTATTTCGTATAACATCTCCTCTGAAACAAGAATTATTATATATGATTAAACCCAAATTATGCATTTGGCTAAAAAAATGGAGATTCTCCAAAAAAGTATAAATTCCCGGATAAGCTTATCCTGCTGCGCCCCAGAGTTCTGACAACTTTCGGTGCCTGAAGTTTCAGAAAATAGCTTTTCAGGCAAAGACCTGTCAACAGCCTGCAAACTCCATGATCTTTATAAGTTTTTCCCTGTTTTCAGGGGCCATAGGAGACATCGGCAGCCTGTATTCCTCTTCTATAATACCTCTTACTGCCATTGCAGTCTTTACGGATATCGGGTTAGTTTCTATGAACATACCCCTCATAAGCCTGTAATATTTCCTATGTACCTCCTGTGCTTTTGCCCAGTCACCTGCAAGAAATGAATCTGTGATTTCTTTCATTGCACGAGGGCAAAAATTCGCCAGAACACTGATAACACCTTTGGCGCCGACAGACATCATAGGTAACGTTAATGCATCATCTCCGCTGAGTACAGTAATATCGCAGACATCAAGAATCATACTGACACGTTCAACACTTCCTCCCGCTTCTTTAACTGCGACTATATTAGGGTGTTTGCCAAGTCTCGCAATTGTATCAACCGCAATCGGTACCCCGGCTCTGCCCGGAACATTGTAAAGTACGACCGGCAGGCCAATATCAGCGACTTTGCTGAAATGACTGTATAGTCCCTCCTGAGTAGGTTTATTATAATAAGGAGTAACCTGAAGGCAGGCATCCGCCCCCATGCTTTTTGCTATTTTTGTTTGGTGAATAGCTTCAAATGTACTGTTGGAACCGGTACCTGCTATAACTTTGCATCTGCCGTCAACCCTGCTGATAACATTTCCGATCAGCTTCAAATGTTCATCGGTAGATAGAGTTGGTGACTCTCCGGTAGTGCCCATAGGGACAAGTCCTTCTACTCCGGCCTCGAGCTGCATATCTATAAGCTCATCAACTTTATTAAAATCAACTTCTCCATTGTTAAATGGTGTTATTAATGCTGTATTAACGCCTTGAATTTGCATAGTTTTCCTCCGTTTTTTTACCTTATCTGGATACAGTTAAGTTTTTTTCAGGCTTTTAATGTGTAGTAATCATGCGGGAATGTTATAAGGAAGATATCAGTTTTTAAAACCGGGCATTATCCGCCCGTTATCAACCTCCATTTGAAAAGCTGTTGGGAAATTGTTTTCTGAACAATTTCGATAAAAATAACTGTTTTTTAAAAAAGAAGTCAAAATAATCTATCTCTATTTTTTTATAACAAGTATAAAACCACTACATTGTTTATAATTGAATATATTTATTAAATTTCTGATTATTATATTATAATAGACAGCTATAATCAATATGGAAAAAATATTTTTCCATAAATTCACCCAAAAGGTGAAGTATTAAATATTATATAAATAGCTTACTGTAAATAAAATATCTCTGTTTTTATAAATTATCTCACGGATTCAGGTTTATGTAAGAATCAGCTTAATATTGCCCATTTTTCATATTCATTCAGGAAATCATGTATAATTCCCTTTTTAGTGAACTTTTTCAGTTCATGCAACTTTCTCGAACCTCCTCTGAGTACAACCTGCGCATAAGCTGCAACTTCAACATCAGTTGCTTTGAATGAAGGAAATGAATAGCTGAACTTGTGATAAGCCCTTCCCCGGATTCCATAATAAAGTTCCTCAATATTATTTTTCATCACTATTATAGAAGCCTGATGATGTGAAATACTGATTTTTACTTTTCTGTCATATTTTACCAGTTCCTGCTCGATCTCACTGAAAGCGGGTTTCACAACTTTTGAAATAAATTCCTGCAGCTCTTTATCTACTCTTCCCGCATTTTCCGCAGAAGACTGTTCCATAACATCCCTCAAATATTCCCTGTCATGCTTTTTTTCGAGCCTTTTAAGCCTTGAACGCCAGTCTTTAGCATGCTCTTCTTTACCCATGGCTTCAGATATTTCATCTTTCATATTAATATTAGCCAGTGTATTATTTCCTTCTATATCAAAGGTCTCGCTTATAGGCGTATCGACTGGAGCTGTTCCGGGAACAGCAATTGCATTTTTAGATAACAGCACATCATTCCTCTCTGTATTATAACCGGCTTTTTTTAACTCGGTTTCAGTTTTCAAGGCTTTTAGAAGGCTGTAACAGATAAAACATATTATAACACAGAACGGGAGCGCACTCGTTATAACAGCCGTTTGCAGAGCTACAAGGCCTCCGGTCAGAAGAAGCGCTATAGCTATAAGACCCTCTGAAGTAGCCCAGAATACTTTTTGCCAGATCGGAGGATTTTTTTTAGCGCCTGAAGTTAATAAATCAATAACAAGCGAAGCAGAGTCAGAAGAAGTTACAAAGAAGAACGCCACGACAAAAATAGTCAGTGTACAGGTAACCCACTCCAGCGGCAAATTCTGAAGCATCATAAAAATTGCAGTTGAATGATTATTCTTAACTGCTTCTACCATCTCAGCTCTTCCGAAAAGCTCCATATGTAACGCTGTGTCACCCAATACTGTAAACCATATAAAAGTTATAATGGTAGGAGCAAGTAATACTCCTGCAATAAACTCCCTGATAGTCCTGCCTCTGGAAACTCTGGCTATAAACATTCCAACAAAAGGTGACCAGGCTATCCACCAGCCCCAGAAAAACAAGGTCCAATCACGCTGAAATGACCTCCCTTGAAAAATACCGGTCCGAAACGTTATGAACATAAACGATTCTAAATAATTACCAATATTCTGAGCAAAAGCCCTCAAAAGAAATGCGGTAGGGCCCGCAAAACAGACAAAAAGCATAAGCAGAAGAGCGAGAAAAAGGTTTAATTCACTTAAACGTCTTATCCCTTTCCCAACTCCGGATACAACTGATAGAGTGGCCGCAAGGGTAATTATTATTATCAGTATAATTTGATGACCGGTCGTATCTGTAAGCAGGTTTAAAAAATCCAGCCCCGTAGCTATCTGCATAACACCGAGCCCAAGAGAGGTAGCTACACCGAACAGAGTACCGAGTACAGCCATTATTTCAACTATATTTCCCCAGAAACCGTAAATACGCTCGCCTAGCAACGGGTACAAAGTAGATCGTATCGTTAACGGTAAATTGTGCCTGTAAGCAAAATAAGCAAGTGACAGACCTATAATGATATAGATACCCCAGGCATGCAGCCCCCAGTGAAAAAAAGAATATTTCATGGCTTCTATTGCAGCATTCACTGTTTCAGGCTTACAGTCCCCAGGCGGATTACTGTAAATCAGCAGTGGTTCAGCCACACTGAAAAATACCAGTCCTATTCCCATTCCTGCGCTAAAAAGCATCGCAAACCAGGTAAAAAGGCTGAACTCAGGTTCCTCATGATCTTTACCGAGTTTTATTTTTCCGAAAGGGCTGCATAAAAGCCAGATCACAAAAAACAGGAAAAAAGCAACAGACAGTATATAAAACCATCCGAAATTACTTGTAATAAATTCCTGCAAATGGGTAAAGAATTTTTTTACTGTTTCCGTAAAACATCCTGCTATTATAACAAATAAAACAGCTATAACAGCCGATGAAAAAAATACATACGGATTCACTTTAATCCATGTTTTCTTTTTTTTCAAAATATCCTCCTTGTTAATTCTTTGCAGCTGTTTTAGCTTAAACTAAACCGTTGAATTAAGGAAGCTGAAATACTGCTCTGCCGTACTGCTATAGTTGTTAGTTAGGACAGAAAAATGTATTAACAGCAATACCCTGCCTGCTAACCGGGTGATTCGTTATCGTATAGTCAAGCATTTCAGTAAATCCAGGATACATTTTTTCGTTTTTATCCTTAATCCGGTGGTTTTGTTCAGTTAATAACATAGAAAAGATGCAGCCGGGACGTCTATATGCAGAGTAAAAGAAAAGTTTTAATGATGAAGCTTCTCCTACGCACTTATGCAACGTTTTAGGGCCAAATCTTCTGTTCCTGGAACAATATGTATACCTGCAAAACAGCCAAAATTCTGTCGCTTCATTAAACTATATGCTGTTATTATTAGAAATTATAAAGATTTTTATATGTATTGTCAATAAGCTCCTTAATATGTTTTATATTATTATATCATCATGGAAAACTAAAATTCAAACAAAAAGCAAGCTCTATCCGGATTTGAATTTTAATATTCAAAGAGTTATTCTTAAAATGCAACCTATACTGATATGGACTGAATACAGCTTATTATAATTTTCAACTTAATTATAAATTTAAATTTATGAAAAATAAACCTGAATTATTAGCGCCTGCCGGTTCATTCGAATCCCTGTCATCTGCTGTCAGAGCAGGTGCTGATTCGATATATTTCGGTGCCGGGAATTTAAATATGCGCTCCAGGTCTTCATTCAATTTTTCGCTGAATGACATAAAAAGAGTAGCCAAAATCTGCAGACGATGCAATGTAAAATCGTACCTCACCTTAAACACTATTATTTATGATGAAGAAATCGCTGAAGCTAAACAAATACTGATCTCCGCCCGGGAGGCCGGAATCGATGCTGTGATCGCAAGCGATATTGCTGTAATTGAAATGGCCCATAAGCTGAAGCTAAGCGTGCATATTTCTGTACAGGCTAATGTCTGCAGCACAGAATCAGTAAGATACTATTCTAAATATGCCGATGTAATAGTTTTAGCAAGAGAATTAAATCTTCATCAGATAAAGAAAATAACAGACAATATCAAAAACGAACATATTGTCGGACCGGCCGGTTCTCCTGTTAAAATTGAAATTTTCACTCATGGCGCTTTATGTGTGTCAGTCTCGGGAAAATGTTATATGAGTCTAGCAACTTTTAACAAGTCCGCAAACCGCGGAGCATGTTTTCAAAACTGCAGGAGACCATACAGAGTAATTGATGAGATGTCAGGTGAGGAGCTGATGATTGACAACAAATATGTAATGTCACCGAAAGATATTTGTTTAGTACGGCATCTGGATAAACTTCTGCCCGCCGGGGTAACTGTTTTTAAACTCGAAGGAAGAGGTAGGGCTCCCGACTATGTATATACAGTCACAAAAGTGTACCGAGAAGCACTGGACGGTATATCCGACAACAATTATACTTTAGAAAATATTGAAAAATGGGAAAAACAATTGAAGACAGTTTTTAATCGGGGCTTCTGGCATGGAGGATATTACTTGGGCAAAGAGCTGGAGATGTGGTCAAAGAACTCAGACAACCAGGCCTCTGTGAAAAAAAAGAGAGTCGGAATAATCAATAAATTCTTTCCGAAAATCAGTGTAGCGGAAATCGATTTAAAAGAAGAGGGTATTAAAACCGGTGATGAAGCACTTGTCATAGGACCTACCACCGGAACCCTTAAACTGAGTATTTCCGAGATACGCAAAGAAAATAATATAATACCTTCTGCAAGTAAAGGTGAAACAGTAAGTGTTCCTGTCCCGTCAAAAGTCCGAAAAAACGATAAAGTCTACCTCCTCTTCAAAGACAAACTGGAGCTATAAAAAAATAGCCTTTTTTCATTTTTATATTTGAATATTCTAAAAACCTTGATATTAAATAACTGAAAGTTTTTATTTATATAAAAGTATATAATATAAATACCCGCCACAACGGTACGTAACCGAAAAAATAGGAGGTTTCAATGTCCAACGTTTTCCTTTCACAACAGGATTCCCAGCTAATCCACGAAAAAGCACTCCAGGTTTTAGAAAAAACCGGTGTAAAAATGAGCCACAAAGAAGGTAGAAAAATCTTAACAAAAGCCGGAGCAAAGGAAGACGGAGACTATATTCTGATTCCCAGAGAGCTTACAGAAGAAATGCTGAAACTGACTATTCCTGAAATTCAGATGCATGACAGAAACGGTAATCAGGCAATGCTCCTGGCTCCCGATTACAGAGCAAATTTCGGTTCCGGCTCGGACGCAATTTATCAAATAGATATGGAAACCAACGAGCGTAGGTTTACTACATTAAATGATATTAAAAACAATTTACGCCTCCTGGATAAACTTGATCATTTTGATTTTGTCATGTCTACAGGTGTCCCCCAGCCATCAGAAGTTCCTAAGGATGAAGTCTACAAAACTGTATTCGAAACTATGGCAAAAAATACAACCAAACCGATTATTGCAACCCTGACCTGCCTTAATGATATAATGGAAATCCATAAATCTGCACTTGAATTAGCCGGAGAATGGATAAAGGAAAAACCGTATTTCCTTGCATATCTGGAACCTATTTCACCTTTAATTATGGATGATGCAGGCACTGACAGAATCATGTTCTGCGCTAAAAACAATATTCCATTCTGTTATGCTGCAGGTGCAAACTGCGGTTCCGGAGCACCGGTCAATATTGAAGGCGGAATTATACAGGGAACTGCTGAATTTTTAGGCGGCTATGTGCTTGCTAAGCTGGTCAACCCGAAAGCTATGACTATTTACGGAGCTAACACTTCTTCAGTTAACCCTAAAACAATGCTTGTAAGATATGGATGTCCCGAATGGTTTAAAACAACTGCTGTTTATGCTGATATGGGAAGATTCTACAATATGCCGGTGTGGGGAACAGGCGTTTCAACCGATGCACTTAAACTGGGCCCGCTCGCGGCATGGGAAGCACAACAGGGCGTACAGACTGCAATCGACTCAAAATGCGCAATAGTTCATGATGTTGCTTACTTTGATCATGGTAATACTTATGATCCGAGAATGCTTCTTCTCGCTAATGAAATAATTAAGCGTGAAAAATTCCTCAAGAAACCGCTTAACCTGGATGAATCTTTTATTAATGAAACAATTAGAGTTATAAACGAGGTTGCAAGAACAGACGGCTACCTTTATCCAATACATCCCCATACAGCGGAACATCTGAGAAAATCAACTTATATCCCGGCAAAATACCTAAAACCCGATAAGGATTATTTAGTTTCTCTTAAAGAAGAAGTTGAAAGACTCTGGTCATAAAAAAACTCAAAAATAAACTGTACTTTTTAAACCCGGCTAACGCCGGGTTTTTTGTATTATTTTATACATTATCCCCCCATTACTATTGAAATATTTTACTGGATATGTAATAATTATATTGAAGTATTTAATTTTTTAAGTTCTATAAACAATTTAATTAAGTCCAAGGGGGAAAGTATGATTAAAAAATCATTATTAGGCTTTCTGTTCTTATTTTCTTTTATCTGTACAATGACTTTATTTGCCGAAAAAGAATACTATCCGAATATTGAAGGCCGCTGGGAAGGGAAAATTTACGGTTATATGAATGTAGAAAAATCTTCGGAAAAAACTGTAAAACCACTAACCTGGAAAAAAAACCTCAAAGATAAATTCTACACTGATGAATGGGTCATTGAAATAACAAACCAGAAGGGCCCGTTCATGAAAGGTAAAATGTGGATAAAAAATGACAAAAAACGCACTTTAAAAGTACTTTACGGGGTTATGTCGAAAGGGGAAAAAGAACTAACTGAATTTTTTACAGTCACTTCAACAGGCAAAGCCTTACTTAAACTTATAGATTATAACCGGATTGAATATTCGTATTCGAAAGTGGTTCCCGGAAAATTCCAAAGTATAATTGTAGGCGAACTAAAAAATAAAGAAAAAGAGAATCAACGCCCTGCAAGTTATATGTCCTTCCATACCAACAAAGAAGGATACAGAGAGATATTTAAAAAATAATTTTCAAAAGTACACCGTTAATTCTGTACAGCTAAACATAAGTGTGTAGGATGCTTTCTATTTTTCTGTTTTTCTAAAATCGCTATATGAGCAAGCTGATAAAATTGTTTCGGAACCCGCCTGTTTTTTTCAGACGAGGCGGTAACAAACATACCCCGAAACCGGATAATAAAATTAGGAAATTTTAAGTTGAGTTTGCTCTTAAATGAAGGGTGGCCTACCGTCCGTCTTTCCGTCATAACCTTATTGAAACCGAAAGCCCTGCCGTAAGATGGTACCGAAGGTCGGACTCGAACCGACACGGGGTCGCCCCCACCAGATTTTGAGTCTAGCGCGTCTGCCAATTTCGCCACTTCGGCATATTTATTTAAGGAATAATGAATATAACCATAAAGTACAGGATTTCAAATAAAATTATTACCATTTAAAATAAAAACTGGAACTTTAGTTTTACAGTCAATATATTAACTGAATATTTGTCGAATAGGCTTTATACTCAATAAATAATTAATACAGGATTTTGTTTTTATGGAATTTCAAGAAACACATAATCAGCTCGGCGCAACTTTTCCTGTAAACAGCTTCAGTCAGTCATTTATAGATTTTGCAGGGCATCCAAATAAAAAATCTTTGGATATAGGTGCCTGTTACGGTGTAAACACTATTCCTGTACTGATGAGAAACGGTAAAATAACTGCAAATGACATAAACGAAATACATTTGCAAAGTATAGAAAAATCTACCCCCCCCGAATTCAGAAAAAATTTAAAGATACTTCATGCTCCATTCCCGGACGGCTTCAGTATGCTTGAAGATGAAGCTTTTGATGCAATACTTGTATCACATGTACTGCATTTTCTTAATATTACCGATTTGATAACAGGAATAAAAACTCTGTACAGACTTATAAATCCCGGCGGGAAAGTTTTTACCCAGACATTCTCTCCTTTCACATACCGCACCAGACATTTTATACCGGTTTATCAAGCCAGAAAAGCTTTGGGCGATCCGTTCCCCGGATACATTGAAGACTGCAGCAAATGGGGACTTAACCAGCCGGGCCTTCCCGAAATTAAACCCCTGATTAATTACCTTGACCTCGACACAATAAGAAAAATTTTTAAACAGTCAGGCTTTAAAATAGAATTCGCAGATTATATTCCACTTCCGGACAGTGAACCGGTTAAACAGAAATATGCCTATGATAATAGAGAGTGGACAGGCGTTATTGCAGTTAAATAGAATTTGCTCCAAAAGGTCTTTCTGCTGAGATCGCATGAGGGCTTATACCCCAGTCGATTTATTTTTTGAGAAATGCTGCCCGATTTTGGGCCGGGCATCGTTAAAAAACCCTAAAACCGCATACACTTGTGTATAAATCATGAAACTTTTTCGCGTAACTTCCAAATAATAAAATAAGGAAACAGAAATATGATCATTCCTGTAATTATGGCCGGTGGGTCCGGCAAAAGATTCTGGCCTCTAAGCAGAAAATCAAATCCTAAACAGTTTTTAAGAATCACATCAGAGAAATCGATGATCCAGGTAACTGTAGAGCGTCTTTTAAGTAAGGTTGACATTAAAGATATCCATATAGTCACTACGGCATCACAGAAAGAGCTTGTTAAACAGCATTTGCCCGATCTTCCTGAAGAAAATATCATTCTTGAACCCGAAGGGATGAATACAGCCCCGGCAATTGCATTAAGTGCTGCATACATTGCAAGTAAATACAAGCCCGATGATAAAATGCTTGTCCTTGCTGCAGACCATGTTATCAAAGATGTAAACAGTTTCCTTGACTCACTTATACCGGCAGAACAGGCGGCGGAAAAGAATAAACTTGTTACTTTCGGGATAAAACCCTCTTACCCCGCCACAGGTTATGGTTACATTGAAGCAGGAAGGAAGCTTGAAAACGGTGAAACAGTACTCAGTTTTAAGGAGAAGCCCGATAAAGAAACTGCGGAATCCTTCTTTAAATCTGGCAACTATTACTGGAACAGCGGAATGTTTATGTGGAAACTGAACGTTATATTAAACGCATATAAACAGTATCTGCCAAAAGTTAGCGACCTGTTAGGTGCAATAAGAGAAAAGTGGAATAAAGACTCTGCCTCAGCAGATATTTCTGAAGAATATTCTAAAATGCCGAAAATTCCGGTTGATATCGGGATCATGGAACAGGCTGTTCATCGGACAGTAATTCCGGTAGATTACGGCTGGAGCGATGTAGGAAGCTGGAAAGCTTTAGCTGAAATTACTCCGGCAGATAAAAACGGTAATTATACAAAAAGAGAATCGGAAATCATAAATTCAACCAACTGTTATATCCGTTCTGATAAATTTACAGCCGTTATCGATGTAGATAATATCATCGTTGTTGAAACTCCCGACACTATTCTGATAACAAACAAAAACAGTTCGGAAAAAGTTAAGGATATTGTATCTAAGCTTGAAGAAGAAAAACTAAATAAATATCTTTAATACTAAATACTGGATACTGGTTAAACTTACAATGGTTGGACCTTACACAGGAGTCAGTTTTCTTCAGGCAAAAGATTATTTTATCAAAATCCACTCGAAATTTTAATATTTTATTTTATATTTATATATTGTTTAAAATCTTTTATAAGATTTTCAACAGTTTTCCTAAGTTTCACAAAAATAAATTTGCGTTTTACTATTAGGACTGTTTGGGGATCAGCTGTTCAAAGCTGTTCTGTTAAAAAAGAAATATAAACAGATAACATTAACTATAAAGTTAACTAAAACTCAAAAGAAAGGTAAAAACTAATGATCAAAATTGGTATCAACGGCTTCGGCAGAATCGGAAGAAATGTCTTTCGTATAATGAACGAACTTAAGGATGAATTTGAAGTAGTTGCAATTAATGACTTAATGTCTCCCAAAACAGTTGCGCATCTTCTGAAATATGACAGCGTCCATAAAAAGTTCAAAGGTGAAGTCTCTGCAACAGAAAACGGTATAGTTGTAGACGGAAAAGAAATTCAAATTACAGCAATTAAAGACCCGGCTGAATTAGGCTGGGGCGAAAAAGGTGTCGATTTAGTCCTTGAATCAACCGGCGTTTTCCGTACAAGAGACGGTATAGAGAAGCATCTTAAAGCAGGAGCAAAGAAAGTCCTCCTTTCTGTACCCTCAAAATCAGCTGAAGATGTTGATGCCACAATAGTATGCGGTGTTAATGACGAAGACCTCACTGACGATGTAAAAATTGTTTCAAACGCCTCCTGTACAACAAACTGTCTTGCTCCTATGACAAAAGTCCTTCATGATAAATTCGGAGTAGTAAAAGGGTTAATGACAACAATTCACTCTTACACTAATGACCAGGTTGTAATTGACGGCCCTCATAAGGATCTGCGCCGCGCAAGATCAGCAGCAGCAAATATTATTCCTACAACTACTGGCGCAGCAAAAGCAGTCGGCCTTGTTATCCCGAGTCTCAAAGGAAAACTTAACGGTTTTGCTCTCAGGGTTCCCACACAGTGCGGATCAATAACGGATTTTGTCGCAGAACTTGAAACAGAAGCTTCCGCTGAAGAAATTAATTCAGCACTTAAAGAAGCCGCTGACGGCAGCATGAAAGGTGTCCTCGAATTTTCTGATGAACCGATTGTGCTTTCAGATATTGTCGGTAACTCAAACAGTTCAATTGTTGACGGGCTTTCAACTATGGTAATGGGCAACATGGTTAAAGTTGTATCATGGTATGATAATGAATGGGGTTATTCCTCCCGCTGTGTTGACTTGTTCCGTAAAATGGCATAATTATATTTTTTAAAATTCAAATAATTCACATTAAACCGGACTGCCTTTTATTTAAAACTGGGCTTTCCGGTTTTTTCAGAAATAAACTTTATCTATGGAGGTTTTTAATGAATAAACTGACTGTTAAAGATATTGATCTGCAAGGTAAGAGAGTTGTAATGCGTGTAGACTTTAATGTTCCGATCCAAAATGGAAAAGTTGCTGATGACACACGCATAGTCAAAGCATTACCTACAATTAAATATGTTATTGAGCATGGAGCTTCACTTACAATACTGAGTCATCTCGGCAGACCAAAAGGCCAGGTTAAACCTGAATTCAGTTTAAAACCTGCTGCAGACCATCTTTCAGAACTCTTAGGCAAAGAAGTAAAAACAGCTTCTGACTGTATCGGCGAAAAAGTGGTATCACAGGCAAATGCATTAAAGCCGGGAGAAATTCTTGTCTGTGAGAACACAAGATACCATAAAGAGGAAGATTTGAAATGCAAAACAGATGAAGACAGGGAACAGCAGGACAAGTTTACCAGAGAGTTAGCTAAACTCGGCAATGTATATGTAAACGATGCTTTCGGTACGGCACACAGAGCGCATGCCTCTACTGCGCTTATATGCAAATATGTCAGGCCCGCTGTTGCCGGTTTTCTCATGGAAAAAGAAATAGAATATTTAGGCGAAACCGTAGCCAGACCAAAACATCCATTTATCGCAATCATAGGCGGCGCTAAAGTTTCCGGAAAACTGGAAGTCCTTACAAGTCTTATCAACAAAGTTGATTCTATTCTTATCGGCGGAGGAATGGCCTATACATTTATGAAGGCGCTCGGTCATAAAATAGGTAATTCTCTTGTAGAAGCAGAACTTATCGATACTGCAAAAGAAATTCTTAAAAAAGCTGAGGAGAAAGGCGTTAAGTTTATGCTCCCGGTAGATAATTTGGCTGCAGACAAATTCGACAATGATGCTGAAGTAAAAACTGTCGAATATGATATACCCGATGGCTGGATGGGTCTTGATATTGGTCCGAAAACTGTGGCTGAATACACAGATGAAATAGCAAAGGCGGAGACAATTGTCTGGAACGGTCCGATGGGATGCTTTGAGATGCCAAACTTTGCTGAAGCTACTATGTCGATCTGTAAAGCTGTAGCTGAAAGTGATGCGACAAGCATAATCGGCGGCGGCGACTCAGTTTCAGCTGTAAACAAAAGCGGACTGGCAGATAAGATGAGCCATGTTTCAACCGGTGGCGGAGCTTCACTGGAATATCTTGAAGGAAAAACACTTCCCGGGGTAGCTTCACTTGATGATAAGTAGGACCTCAATCCTATTCAGTTAGAGGATTGATGACAGCAGACAAAAGAGGTCGGCGGCCGAAAAAGCTGTAGATTATAGATCAATGCCGTTGAATTAAGGCAAAATTATTGATTTTGCCGCGTTCACGGAACCGGGGGACTGGTTCCCTCCACCACGAATTCTGTATTCTGTGGAGGGAATCAATCCTTCTGTGTCGGCCATAGTACAGCAACTTCTGTACGACGGCTGATGATTCCGAAAGCATAATCCTTAATTCAATGACATTGGATTATAGATAACAACCTTTAATTATAATCTGCAGCTCAGCGTCTCCGATTTCCCTTCCTCCTGTTGATTGATGTTGCAAACAACTTGCAAGTTACATCTATGGCTAAAACATTAATTGTTTATGACATAATGCAGAGCGGATTACATATATTTCCTCTCTGAGCCCATGGATAAAAGCTTTTCTCCGGGGGGCCTGAATTAACTCCCGTCTGCATAATTTGGGTTAAACCAAATGTACTGGAAATTTGCACCTGCGCACGTGTTACAGCTAAATAGTAGTAATAAGAAAGTTCACTATTGTAGTTCACCTTATCTACTACCTGAGCAATCAACTGAAGTTTTTGTCATATTTTAAAAATACGGATTAATAAGAACAATGAACATCAATTATACTACTCCACGGCAGTTTTGTGAGGGAATTTCAGCACTGAACGAAGTTTCCGGACTAAATTACACTCGCCGACCTAAATACAGATTCGATCCTAACGATACGGATTGGTGGTTAGTGCCCAGTACAGCCAACCCGCATTACAAATATGCAAAACTGGTTTTTTCACGGGATAATATAAAGAAAAGTATACTTACAGCCGGACTTCACATAGAAAAAGGACTGGATAAACAGGTAAAAGCTGTATACTCCTCAAAGAAAGCTTCTAATTTTATCATGGATGAAAGCTGGTACTGGAACAGATTTATTACTAAATTAAATGACAACTTTTTTTTTAAGATCCTGGAGAACCTGTTTACCGGCTTCCCCAGTATTAAAATTTCTATTGACGGAGGTTATGTTTCTGAACCTACTAAATTTGATCCTTATCAGGAAAAAAAACTGGGATGGGACAAGTATATCTTTACATGGAAAAATGAAAATATTGACAATCTGTTATTATCCGAAACAAAAAGGAATGCTTATATTTTAAAACTCCATCATATAAAATGTATAGAAGACCTCAGATACTTTTTATTAAAAATAAGCAACGACCCATGGCTTTGGCTCAACCTGAATATAACCGTACCTTTCACAATCCATGATAAATCAACCATGACAGAAATTGACCTCTGGAACTGCTGTTTTAAAATATTGAATAAACTAATTAAAATCTGAGTTTATATATTAATCCCAGCAGCAGCAATAAGATCTCCATTGATTTTCCAATTATTCCAATATTCACACCATTAAGTAAATTCTTTTTCAGCAAATGGTGTTTAAGATTATAACCGATTATGGCAGATATAGAGAAGGCAAAAAGTGTCATACCAAAATATTCAATACCAAACAGAGTACATAAAATAAAAGCAACCAGCATAATTTTTAAACTTGCCTTAGTTCCTCCGTGAATCAAATGTTCCCGGTCGGGAGAAAATTCGCAGTCTGTAGCCATGTAACCTTCTACGGAAAAAGTAAGAATATAGACTATAACAAGCCATTCAAATTCGTGATAATACACAAGTGCCCCGATGCAGAAAACACGAAGGATAAATACACCGGCAAATATATAATAGAACATAAATTCATTATGTTTATCGCTGCTGTCGTGCGGCTGAACATTTCTCCAGCTTTCAAATTTGCTGCTCAGGAAATTAACTAAATTACTTGAGTCACGACAATGCGTTAAAAACTCAAGTAAAATAAGAATTAAAATAGGACTTATAATAGTTGATACTAAAGTTCCTGCAAGAAAATATGATCCCCAGCCAATAAGATAAATAATAAGGCCGATAATAAGGCCAACTATTGGAATGAAACATAGAAGTGTAATATCTTCATCCTCAAAACCACTGTAATACGACCTGTTTTCCGGCAGCTGTATATCAAAAAACAAATTCCAGGCCTTTACAAAAGGCAATACAATATAATCTCCTAAAATATCTCTATCTTTTTTCATTTTAACTCCTGACGCAAATTTTTTTATATTCTTTATTCATATAATTGTAAATGTCCTTAGACAGTTTTTTTCTGTTCCTGCCGGCTATTTCAACGGGTTCCAGAATATGGACTTCCGCATTAACTCGTTTTATTGCAAGTAACTTCCATACATGACCAAGCAGACTATCATCACCATACCATGGTATTTCACTGCCTTCATTCCCGTTATAATGAACAAGCACAGGACAAAGTCTGATATTCTGGGTAACCGCTACATCAAAAACAGCAGATTTAAACTGCAAAAGATCACCTTTCCCGTCTGAAGTTGTTCCTTCCGGAAAAACAACAAGCCTTGTTCCGTTTTTAATTGTATCAGCAAATTGTCTGACCACTTTTAGTGAATCCTGTTTAGAAGTTCTGTTAATCCAAATAGGCTGAGATATTCTAATGAACCACCCCAGAAAAGGCCAGGAGGCTATTTCTTTTTTGGGTGTAAATCTTATAGGAAAAACTGCTCCGAGCGTTATTATATCAACATAACTTAAATGGTTTGAAACCAGCATTCCTTTTATATTTTCAACACTGCCGAAGACTTTTATTTTTAAACCGATTATTTTTGCAAGACCTCCACTCCATACCTTTTCCGCGAACGAAAGTCTTTTAATAAGGGCAGCTTTATTTTTCCTAAAATAAAGCAAATGAAAAGACAACCCGTAAAATGCCATCATAAAAAACCAGAAAAAAACACCGACAATTCGATATAAACGTCTTAAAATTTTCATATTAGCTATAACCTGATTCCGTGAGCTTTTTGCTGTGCTGCCGTGCCGGGGCGAAGAGCTTCGAAGCCCGGTAGATGCGCAGGCATTCAAACACGTAGTGCAGTAACTACTTAAGTGGTTTAACGCCAAGTAGATACAATGCTAAAAAAAGCCCCTTGCGGGTTAATTTATAAAAAATATTCTTTTTACCTATAAATTGAAATATTAAATTTTATATAAATTATTCACTATAAATAAAATAAACCTATTTTTAAAAATTATCTGACGTATTCAGGTATAATTTTAAAACGATAAGTTACAAAAAACCGCTGCTATCTTTTGATTTATACACAAGTGTATGCGATTTTATGATTTTTGTCCTTTGTAAATGAACTTGAAAATTCACTTTATTTTTCGAAAACCATTTTGATTTCGGTATAAAAGTGATGAATTTACTTCGAAGCTTTATAATTATAATGTTTTGCATATCTCTCAGGTACAGTATAGCTGTCGAGCAGTATCAGAAAATCAACAGTATGAAACTCAGGATCATATAGCGGCAGACCGCATACTTTTGTTCCCAGTCTTAAATAGCCTTTAAAAAGAGGCGGTACATACTCCCTCAGAGTATTCTTTATATTTTCTCTATATTTATCTATCTCTTTCTGAGGAGGTCTTTCCAATACATATCCCTGTTTAGGTGTACCTACAATCGTATCAGTCACCATGTTGTTTTCTTTTAAATGTTCATATACAGCCCAGGTTGCAGCTGCATTATTTTTTTCAAGACTTACACAACCAAGTAGATAACGCAGTTTCGCGCGCATCATAAGTTCACCTATACCACCCCACAGCAAAGCAACGGCTGCTCCTGTCCTGAACTCGGATAACACACAGGAACGCCCGACTTCCATAGTGAGATGGGCTATTTTATCAAGCCCCTCTATGTCATATTCGCCTGCAGAATAAAACCCCTGAGAACTGGATGCAGCAACATGCCCAAGGTGAATTCTATATGTTCCTACAGGCTCGTTTGTATGTTTATTTAAAACAATCAGCTGCAGGCAATATTCATCAAATTCATCGAAATCAAGCTGTATACCGGATGCCTGTTCAAGCCCTTTACCCTGTTCTATATTGAAGACATTGTATCTGAGCCTCAAGGTTTTCTGGATTTCTTCTTCTGTTTCAGCGATTTTTATCTGGAACTTTTCTGACTCAGCCAAAACAGTAGGATGAATTATGTGACTTGGAAATTTTTTAAAGTCTAATTTATACATAATAATCTGTTAGTTTATTCATTCCTTTGATGCTAATGGATGCAAAAAACGGCTTCCCTCTACAGTATACGCATATGTCGGCAGAGTACAAACCCTTTTCGTGTGACATCTAATTATTATAGCTCTATTTTTCTAATTATAATATTTTTCTAATTATTTTGTAGCATAATATCTAATTTTTATCTAAAAAAACAACCTCTTATAAATTTTGTTTTGTACGCTGTTAACTATATAAATTGGGATAGTATATCCTCTTTCTTGACAGATGTAGTTCCTATATGAGCCACCACAATACCTGCCGCATAGTTTGAAATCTCAGCAGCCTCTTTTGCAGAAGCACCCCCGAGTAATCCCATAGTATTAACTGCAATGACAGTATCACCCGCACCTGTAACATCGAACACTTCTTTAGCAACAGTAGGAATATGGACAGGGGCACTACCTTTGTCAAAAAGCAGCATACCTCTGGGCCCTAATGTAATAAGTAACTGTTCAATATTCCATTCATCTTTTATTTTCTCCGCGACTCCCCGAACTGATATATCTTTATCAACGGGATCTGTTAAATCCTTAAGGTAAATTCCTGCCAGGGCAAATGCCTCAATATGGTTAGGCGTCATAAGTGTTAAACCTTCTGTGTTCATTTTATGAGATGGATGAGGATCCAAAGACACAGGCAGGTTTTTCTTCTTCGCTTCCTTGATTACTTCATTTACCATATTTGAATCAAGAAGCCCTTTTGCATAATCCTCAAAAATTATTCCGTCAATTCTATCCGCTTTAATTCCGCTGATAAGTCTTTCTGTTATTATTTCTCTGTGGTTTTTAGTGACAGTTCCCTTATCTTCGTAATCAACTCTTGCAAGCTGCTGAGAATCAGCAATAATTCTCTGCTTTTCTATTGTTGTGTAAGCTGGATCAGATATAATATCTTCTGTTTCAATTGAATCTTCATACATCAGCTGTCGAAGCTTCTCTCCGTTCTCACCGGTGCCAATAATACCGTATGCGAGAGCCTTCCCGCCAAGAGAAACAATGTTGCGCATCACGTTTGCAGCCCCGCCGAGGCAGTGTGAAGTCCTGTTCACATGTACTACCGGTACAGGTGCTTCAGGAGATATTCTTGAAACCTTTCCCCACACATATACATCGAGCATTAAGTCGCCGACTACGGCAACTTTTTTCCCTTTTATATTATTAAGTATTTCTTCCGCCCTGCGTCTGCCCGTATATTTCATTTTTATTATATCTTTCTATAATTTTTTTATCCATTGTTCTACTCAGCATTTCGAGCAGAGATTTAACATATTTCTCTGCATCTAAAACTGCATTATTTTTATAATCTTCACAAAACTCAGGCCATAACCTGACAATATAATTCATTTTATTCAAATTGCTTCTGACAGTTATAGTCTGATCGAGACTCATTCTTCTGCCGTATTTTCTCAGATAACTGGCTAACTCATTTTCAGAAGAAAGGACCAGCTGTTTTAATCTGGCAATATCCTTATTATTGTCAGGAACTTTAAGCCCTCTTGTACGCCCCCTGACTATATCAATTTGCCTGCAGGCATACTGTCTTGCCGTAGCCAGACTTAGAGTTTTACTTTTTCTCAGCTCATAAGGCAGCCATAACATAATTAAAAATTCTGCTGCTAAAAGCAGAACTAGTAAAGCCCCTGCAAGATAGGATGAAAATGCAGCTTTTTTACTTCTTGGTATAACCTCCCTGATAATTGAGAAACGAAACTTTACGTCCCCCAAGGTAATGATATCATCATCCTGGAGTACTGCCGGCCACTTAAGCACTTCCTTATTATTTATTTCAATAAATGCAGAATGAGAAGCTGCAAGTCTATACTCCGGCATCTGCCGATAAAGCTCGGCATGAACAGGCAGAACATATTCAGATTTTACAACTAAATCACAGTCATCCCTGGAACCGATTTTTACTGTACCGGCATAAATATTAACTTCAGAAGTCTCAGTATCAATTCTTTTTAATACATACGGCATTTGACTGTACCCTAATATTTAAAACAAACTTTATAACACATGTATTTATTTGATATTCAACAGAGTTGAATTAAGCATCGAATTCTTTATAAAAGTCTAAAAATAAGGACCGGTAGCGGTTTAAAACCTTATACATATAGCTCTTATTTATTATAATCTTTTTAAAGCAACAAATCTATACATAAAAATGTAGATTATATACCCAAAACGTTTTGGTTTATTTATCCGTATCGAATGATATGGTCCAAAAATAAAATGTATGTCCAAGTTCAGTTACGAAGGACAAAAACTATAAAACCGCATACACTTGTGTATATTATATCTTATTTTTAAATTCTTGAAATGTCTAAAACAAACATTTTTCCAACATTCAAAAAATATCAATCTAAGTAAAAAAATATAGTAGATTAAGCCGCATTCTATAATATACTATCTGTAGTAAAAGTAATTTTTTCTAAAATTTTGAAAAGGTATTTGTTTTATGAAACTTCCAAAACTTAATTTCAGTTTTCCAAAATTTAATAAAGAATTGATATTTAAAATTATCAATATATTTTCTCTTATTCTCGCCGTTACTGCAATTATTTTAAGTATAATGCTCTTCAAAAAAAGGAAAGAACTGTTTGACTCAAACAAAAAAATGGCTACTGCCATAAACCGGACCGCCGCAATTCTTGACAAGAAAAGCGGCACTGAAAACGCAGATATTATAACAGTATCTGCCGCCAGGAATTCATATAAAAATCAGACTCCTCTAACAAAACTGCAAGCTCAGGCTTCAGAAATTATAAAACAGCGCAATTTACTCGGTGATACTCTCAAAAAGATAGCAAAATACACCCCAGATGCAAAAAGTATAGAACAAAAGGATTTCACAAATACAAAATCTTACAGTGTTTCTACAAAAGAATTATTAAAATCAGTCGATGATTTAGATAAACTCCATAAGGCTATACCAGGTTTTATTAAGGAACTGGCATCTTCACTGAAAGTAGAATTAAAAAACACAGATGAACTCAAAACTAATCCGAGGAGAGATAAATACAAAGCAGTCTTCAAAACTCTCTCTGCAGACGCGGAAAATTTAAATAGAAAATTGTCACAAAATAAAAAAGAACTGACTGCAGCAAAAAATCAACTTGGAAAAACAAAAATAAAGCTGAATAAATTCAAAGATTTAGATGCAGATTATAAAGCATTGATAAAGTCCAAAGAAAGTCAGAACAATGCCCTCCTGCACAAAACTAAAAAACTCCAAAACCGCATAAACTCCTACAAAAATAAAATCAGAGAACTGAGGAGTTCTAAAAAAAAGCAAGCGGAGTTAAAGCAGAAAGTATTAGATTATAATACATTACTACAAAAGGTTCATGGGGAGGTCAAAAAATATGATTCTAAATGGGGCAACGTAATAATTAATATCGGGAAAAATACTGAAGTAACAACAAAAATAAAGGGTAAAGAAAAAAAAGTAAAAGTTTCGATACCTATTAACAGTGAATTAATTGTCGCAAGAAACGACAAGTTTGTTGCAAGAATTAAAATCAAAAAAGTTTATGATAATTATTCTCTTGCAGTACTCAGCTTTCCTAAAAATGCTTCAATAAAACCAGGTGACTTTGTCTTCTTCCCAAGCATTACAGATTATGAAAATAACAATATGCAGAAAAATATTGTGGACCAGGAGAAAGAAAAAAATGCAAATTCAGGAAAATAAACGATGAAATTCAACTTTAAAATTATTTTTAATATCCTGTCAGTGATCACATTTTTATGCCTTTTGATCACAGTTATACTGCAGTGTCTTGAGGCTTCTTACTTCCAAATGTTCTAAGTTGACAATATACACTCCCCAACGTTTGTATTACCGGGCACCTCTGTTAAATTATCATGGTTTATCCCCTGATTTTTCGTTTTTTGCTTAACCCCGTGTTTATTTATAAATTACATAAATGCTCTAAATAACTTATATTATACAGGAAAAATAAAATGGCCAAAAAAAAATTAATTACTTCGGCTTTACCATACGTTAATAATGAACCGCATCTTGGTAATATAATCGGCTGCGTTCTTTCTGCCGATGTATTTGCAAGATACTGTAGACTTAAAGGATACGAAACGCTTTATATATGCGGAAATGACGAATACGGAACCGCAACAGAAACAAAGGCGCATCAGGAAGGATTATCTCCAGGAGAAATCTGTGATAAATATCATGAAATACACAAAAAAATTTACAGCCATTTTAATATATCATTTGACGCATTCGGCAGGACTGCGACTGAAGAACAGAAAGAAATTGTACAGGATATTTTCAAAAAGATACTCAAGAACGGATATTTTTTAGAAAAAGAGACAGACCAGTACTACAGTAAAAGTCAGGGCAAGTTTCTTGCAGACAGACTGATAAGCGGAACATGTCCGAAATGCGGGTATGATGATGCGAGAGGAGATCAGTGCGACGGATGCGGTTCACTGCTCGATCCGATTGACCTGATCAATCCTAAAAGTGTTGCTGACGGCAAACCGTTGATCCTGAAAAAAACAAAAAACCTTTATTTAAATTTACCTAAACTTACCCCATTATTAAAGATATTCCAGGAGAAAGAAATGATTGAAGGATTCTGGACTAATAATGCAGTGACAACAACACACTCATGGATGAAAAGAGGCCTGGAACCAAGAGCAATCACAAGAGATCTAAAATGGGGTATTCCAGTACCTAAAGAAGGATACGAAGATAAAGTATTTTATGTCTGGTTCGATGCACCGATAGGATATGTTTCGATAACAAAAAAAGCTTTCCCGAATAACTGGAAAGATTGGTGGAAAACACCTCGGGAAACAGAACTTTACCAGTTTATGGCAAAGGACAATATTCCGTTCCATTCAGTTATATTCCCAGCGACTCAAATTGCGACAAAGGAAGACTGGACCAAAGTATACCACTTAAATTCAACTGAATATTTAAATTACGAAGATACAAAATTCTCTAAATCTCGCAATGTAGGAGTCTTCGGTACAGACGTAATAAAATCGGACATACCCTCCGACTTATGGCGGTTTTATCTCCTCATCAATCGTCCTGAAAAAAACGATTCTGCATTTATCTGGCAGGAATTTTTTGATAAGGTGAACAATGAGTTTATTGACAATATCGGTAATCTAGTTAACAGAAGCCTTGTCTACTGCTGTAAAAATTTCGAGGGTAAACTGAGAAAAGTCCCTTATACAACACAGCAGCAGGAATTTATCGATAAGACTATCAATGCCGAAGTAAAAATCACTGAAAGTTTTGAAAATGTATCACTGCGTGACACTTTAAGGCAAATTCTTCTTTTAGGGAAAACAGGGAATAAATTTTTCCAGGATCAGGCACCCTGGGTAAAAATTAAAGAAGATAAAGATGAAGTACAGGGAACAGTCAATATACTTGTTCACCTGATTAAAGACCTCAGCATAATGCTCCATCCATATATGCCGGAAACCTCTGAAAAAATTCAGAAAATGCTTAATTTTAAAAAGCTATCCTGGGACAGTATAGGCAATTTCACTGAACTGCTTGACACCAAAACAGCCAAGCCGGAAATACTTTACAGAAAACTTGATGAAAAATTAGTAGAAAAATATAAGAATAAGTACGACGGCACTATTAAAGAAGATCCCTGGAGCAGAATTGAACTTAAAGTTGGAAAGGTCCTCGAAGTAAAACCGCACCCGACTGCTTCACACCTTTATATAGAAAAAATCGATATTGGTGAAAAAGCACCTAGAAGAATTGTCTCCGGACTGGTAAAACATTTCAGACTGGAAGAAGTTCTCGGAAAAAAAGTCCTTATTGTAAGCAATCTCCAGACAGCTGAACTCAGCGGCGTAAAATCTGAAGGAATGCTTCTCTGCGCGGCAAAGAAAAAGAAAATGGAAATAGTTTCTACAGAAGATATGAATATCGGTTCCATTGCCTATCGCGAACATGAAGTCCCCACTCCTAAAAATAAAACAATAACAATTGATGAATTTAAATCTGCCGGTTTAAGAACCAAAAACGGAAAAATCCAGTGCGATGATGAAAATATTCTTATAGAAGGAAAACAGTTGACAACTAAAAAGCTTATGAATTCTAAAATCAGTTAAAATATAACACACCTCCCCCTATTGATTCAGGGGGATGTTACACGAAAAGTTATATTTTTCGGAAACTTTTCTTCGGGTTCATTTAATAATCTTCTATTCTTATATATTTGATTTTTCCTTCAACCGTATTTAATGCTTCCAATTCTCTTATCGCTTTTAATACTTTACCTTCTTTTGTTTCATGTGTAATAACAATAATCGGAACAATTTCTCCGTCATGTTTTTCCTTTTGAAGGAGAGAAGAAACACTTATATTATTATATGACAGAGTTTCTGATATACCGGCAAGTACTCCTTTTTTATCTATAGCATGAATCCTGCAGTAGTACCTCGATACTATATCGTCCATTTTGAGTAATTTTTTAAATTGTTTTCCTGTACGAAATCCAGGTATTCTTCTATGAGAACCGAATTTTAAATTAAGAGCTACGTCAATAATATCACTTATAACTGAACTTGAAGTAGCCTCAAGCCCTGCCCCTTTACCATAAAACATTGTCTCACCAACGGGTATACCGTCAATATGGACAGCATTAAATACATCATTTACTTTGGCCATCTGTGAATCGGATAGAACCAGCGTAGGATGAACTCTGATCTGAACATTATTGTTTTCATTTTTAATAACCGCAAGCAGTTTTGCCTTATATCCAAGTTCCGCTGCAAATTTAATATCATCTAAAGAGATTCCCCGTATTCCTTCAATATGCACAGGATCCATCCCAAACCATTCACCATAAGCAAGAGAAGCAAGAATCACGGCCTTGTGTGCAGTATCAAAACCATCGACATCAAGGCCTGGATCAGCCTCGGCATACCCCAATTCAGTTGCCTTTTCCAAAATTTCAGCAAAACTTTTCTTTTCCTCTTCCATTTTAGATAAAATATAATTACAGGTTCCATTGAGTATACCGGTTATTTTTTTTATCTGATTACCAACAAGACCTTCCCTTAATACTTTTATAATCGGTATTCCGCCTCCGACAGAGGCTTCATAATATATATCTGCTTCTGATTTCTCCGCTGCAGAAAATATCTCTTCTCCGTATTCTGCAAGAAGTGCTTTATTTGCTGTTACAACGGGCTTACCTTTGGAAATAGCCTCCATTATAATTTTTTTTGCACTCCTAATACCACCAACTAATTCAACAACCACATCCACTTCATCGATGAGCTCACTGACATCTGTTGTTAATATTCCGTCAGGAACGATTACCCCCCGGTCAGTTGTTATATCTATATCAGCAATTTTGGCCAGAATCGGTTTTACTCCAGTTCTCTTTGCTATAACCGTATCATTTTCAATTAAATATTTTACTACTCCGCTTCCAACATTGCCAAAACCCACGATACCTACTTTAAAATCTTTCATATCACTATACCTAACTAATATTTATATTTAATAATATTCGAATTTCTTTTTTTTATAAAATAACTCTGTTTTATATTTGCTCAAGTGTTTTCTTATTTTGTACCCGTTTTTTTTAAACTGTCTTACTTGATAATAAGGGTTTTTCTGATAATGTAAAAGGCTGAAAATAGAGCTCTTGATGCTGCAATATGGCACGGTTCAGCAATACTTTATAAATAATAATAGCAGTAACCTGGGAAAGTACCGTCCTTACTTCGCTATGTGTAAACCGTTCTATATCAACAGCCATCCCGGTTTTCGAAAACACTACAACAATTAAACTAAAATGGAACACAAAATGGCAAAAAAAGAAAAATATAATGTAGCAGTTGTCGGCGCTTTGGGTATTGTGGGAAGAGAAATGAAATCAACTCTCGAACGAAAGAACTTTCCAGTTAATGAATTCCGCCCTCTGGGCACAAAAAGGTATGAAGGAAAGGAAGTTATTTTCAACGGTAAACCCTGCAAAGCATTTCAAGCAGACCGTGACACTTTCAAAGGTATTGACATAGCAATATTTTCAGCAGGCGGGGCTGCAAGTAAAGAACTTGCTCCAATAGCTGCTGAAGAAGGCGCAGTAGTTATTGACAACAGTTCCCAGTGGCGCATGGACCCCAAATGCCCTCTTGTTGTACCTGAAGTTAATCCACAGGACCTGGACTGGCATAACGGTATCATAGCAAATCCGAACTGTTCAACAATTCAAATGCTTGTTGCGCTTAAACCCCTTCATGATTACGCCGGAATCAAAAGGATTGTTGTTTCAACTTACCAGTCAGTTTCAGGTTCTGGTAAAGTTGCTTTTAACGGTTTAAAAAACGAATCAGAAGAATTCCTTTCAACGGGAAAAGTCTCAAATACCGCTGCATATGAACAGCAGATTGCTTTTAACTGTCTCGCTCATATAGATGTATTCCAGGAGGGCGGCTATACAAAAGAGGAATACAAAATGGTTAATGAAACCAGAAAAATCCTGGATAAAACAATTAAAACTACTGCTACATGTGTGAGAGTTCCTGTTTTTTACGGGCACTGTGAATCAGTAAATATTGAGACAAAAAATAAAATTACACGGGAAAAAGCAATAGAACTTCTTGAAAAAGCTCCAAGTATTACAGTTATGGATGATCCTGAAAACAATGTTTATCCTTCACCGATAATGACGAATAACCTCGATAATACTCTGGTCGGTAGAATCCGCGAAGATGATACAATTGAAAATGGACTAAACCTATGGATAGTCTCAAATAATATTAAAAAAGGGGCAGCACTTAATTCTGTCGAAATAGCAGAAACTCTTTTACAAAGAAATTTAGTGTAGAAAGAGTGGTACGCCCGGCGGGATTCGAACCCACGGCCTACTGCTCCGGAGGCAGTCGCTCTATCCGGCTGAGCTACGGGCGCTTTCAGTTCCATAAAAATATAACAATTTATGTAATACGCAAACTGTATAAATATAAAAATATAATTTTAAATCAATTTGTTCTCGACAAGTCATCTAAAATTATATATAATATATATACTATAATTCTGAGCTTTTTAACATTAAATGCTTAAACAAAGCATGAAAGGAAGTAAAATGACTAGTATTTTTGATGTTTGTGCTAGAGAAATTCTAGACTCCAGAGGTAATCCCACAGTAGAAGTAGAAGTCGTTCTTGATTGTGGTGCTGTAGGACGTGCAGAAGTACCCTCAGGCGCTTCAACCGGCGAAAATGAAGCTATTGAGTTGAGAGATGGAGATAAATCACGTTATCTCGGTAAAGGAGTATTAAAAGCAGTTCAAAATGTTAATGAAATTATATTCCCTGAGATAGAAGGTATGGATGCGCTCGAACAGAACGCTGTAGACAAAGCAATGATAGAACTGGACGGCACTAAAAACAAGAGTAAGCTCGGTGCAAACGCTGTACTTGGAGTATCCATGGCTGTAGCTAAAGCAGCAGCAAATGCTCTTGAACTGCCGCTGTATCGTTATCTTGGAGGAGTAAATGCCAAACGCCTTCCTGTGCCAATGATGAATATCGTTAACGGCGGAGCACACTCAGACGCCCCCATAGATTTTCAGGAATTTATGATAAGACCTGTAGGTGCCGGTTCTTTCCGTGAAGGACTTCGAATGGGCGCAGAAATTTTCCATGCCCTTAAGACTGTTCTTAAAGGACGCGGATTAAATACCGCTGTTGGCGATGAAGGAGGTTTTGCCCCGGAACTTGGAAGTATTGAAGAGGCCCTTGACGTCATAGTCGAAGCAGTTAAAAAGGCCGGTTACAAACCTGGCAGAAAATCCGAAGGCGGAGAAGTTTCTATAGCACTTGACCCGGCTTCAAGTGAATTTTATACAGATGGTGTGTATGACTTCAAGAAAGGCGGAAAAGGTATTAAGAAAACCTCTCCCGAAATGGCCGATTATATTGTAGGATTAATTGACAAGTATCCTATTGATTCTGTAGAAGACGGGATGGCTGAAAATGACTGGGAAGGCTGGAGAATATTAACTGAAAAAGTCGGTGACAGATGCCAGCTTGTAGGAGATGACCTGTTAGTAACAAATGTTGAATATCTCTCAAGGGCGATTGAAGAAAAATGCGGAAATGCAATTCTTATTAAAGTCAATCAGATTGGTACATTAACAGAAACGTTTGATGCTATCGAGATGGCACATAGAGCAGGTTGGAATGCCGTAGTGAGCCACAGATCAGGCGAAACTGAAGATACAACAATAGCCGACATAGCTGTTGCTACAAATTCAGGACAGATTAAAACCGGCTCGGCAAGTCGTACTGACAGAATATGCAAGTACAATCAGCTTCTCAGAATAGAAGAACAGCTTGATACTGTTGCCTATTATAAATAAGTAAATGTAAAACAAATAATATTTTATTAAAGAAAGGCAGTTTAACTGCCTTTCTTTAATTTTTTCTTCCATACATTTCCCCGAAAGATAAAGATTGTTTGAATATGCTGGCTAAGAGAATTATACCCTGTCTTGATGTGACTTGCGGCAGAGTCGTCAAAGGTACTAACTTTGTTAATCTTGTCGATGCAGGAGACCCTGTTGAAGCTGCTGTTGAATATAACAACCAGTCCGCTGATGAAATAGTATTTTTGGATATAACAGCAACAAGCGACAACAGGACTACCATGGTCGACGTAATAACTAAAACTGCTGAACGTGTTTTCATCCCCCTTACTGTAGGCGGCGGAATCAGGAGCATAGATGACATGAGAATAATGCTAAACTCGGGTGCAGACAAGATTTCACTGAACAGTGCAGCTGTAAAAGAGCCTAACCTTATTAAGCAAGGAGCTGATAAATACGGCAGTCAGTGTATCGTACTTGCTATTGATGCGAAGAGAGATGAAAAAAATCCGGGTAACTGGACAGTATATACTCACGGGGGCAGAAAATCCACAGGAAAAGATGTATTGAAATGGGCAGTAGAAGGAGTTAAAAAAGGGGCCGGTGAAATTTTGCTTACCAGTATGGACAAGGATGGTACAAAGGACGGTTATGATATAGAATTGACAAAAAAAATATCAGAAAATGTACAGGTCCCGGTAATTGCTTCCGGCGGAGCGGGTAATTTGGGACATTTATTTGATGTGTTAGACAGAGGCAAGGCCGATGCTGTATTAGCTGCAAGTATCTTCCATTTTGGCATGTATACTGTGCCGGAGGCAAAAAAATACCTAACATCAAAAGGAATCATTACAAGGTTGTCTTAAATTTAGTATGGGTAATCAGATCACAAACAAATTTGCTGAACAGAAAAAACGTTCTACTATAAAAAATCTGTTTTACTTTTCACTGCGGGTTATTATTGCAGGTAGTATAATCTACTGGTTAATAAGCTCACACTATAAAGATTTCATAAAGGTAATACAGCATATTGAACCATTCTGGTTGATAATTGCAGGTTTTTTAAATTTAATTATCTACCTTGCCAGTGCGTTGAGGTGGTTCCTTCTGCTGAAAGTACAAAAAATCAGAATAACGTTTTTTGAAGCCTTTTCTTTAACAATGCAGGGGATATTTTTTTCACTGGTTATTCCAGGAGGAGCATTAGGAGGTGACCTTGTTAAAACCGGTTTTCTGCTGTCAAGAACTCCCAAAGGGCATAAGCTTGAAGCTACCTCGACTATTTTTATGGACCGTTTTCTGGGGATGTTCGGTCAGTTTTCAATAGGAATTGTTATGGCTGTTTTCTGTATTCCTTTAATCAGAAGGCTTGACTATGCTATAGAAGTTACTGTTTTGATTATAATTATGTTAAGTGTAGCCGGTCTGCTTGCAGGTATTGCAATTATAAACCATAGAAAACTTGAAAAAATAAAGCTGTATAACTGGTGTGTAAAAGTGGGCAATAAACTCACAAAAGGATATGTTGACAAAATTGCACAGATTTTAGATGTCTATAAAGATGCTCATAAGACACTTTTTAAATGTATTCTTATAGGGACAGTTTTTATTCAGCTGAATATGGCTCTTATTCTATTTTTCATCTCGAAAGGAATACATTCATCCACTACAGCTATTAAGCCTTTTATATTGGGAATTTCTCTTGGAAATACTGCAGGGCTCTTACCAATCACACCTTGTGGTTTAGGGACAAGAGACGCTGTGGTTAAAGCAATTTTGTCCGGCGGAGGTTTTTCACCGGGTGATTCTGTCGCTATACCTTTACTGTTTTCGACATTTCTGATTTTATTCAGCCTTTTCGGCGGGCTTTTTTTCGTATTTAAAAAGAATAACACTGCAAAAAATTAATTAGAGCCACTCTGAAAAGATATTGGCAATAGTTAATTGTAATTTTAAATTTATTCAGGATACGGCAAAATTAAATAAATTATCTGAGTTCACAGCCTTAGTTGACTTTTTTATCGAAGATTTTGCACGGAAATGTTAATCTCTGCTGAGTTCGTGCAAGTTGATAAATTTTTCCACAAGTTCAGGGTTAAACTCGCTGCCTGATAGACCTTTAAGTTTTTTAACTGCTTCTTCTTTACTACAGCAGTGATTATATCTTATATCATAATAAGTGTCTGCCATTAAAATTATCTGGGATTCCATCGGAATTTTATTACCTTTCAAACCTAAAGGATACCCTTTCCCATTCCACAATTCATGATGTTTAAGTATAAAATCGGCAATTGGAGCTAAATCATAAGTATATGAGGCGATACGATGTCCAATTTCACAATGTCCTTTAAAATTTTCATATTCTTTTTCTGTTAGACTTTCAGGAGCCTTAGAAAAAATTTCCACCGGTAACCCTATTTTACCCAAATCATAAAATTTTGCAAGTAATTTTAGTTGTTTTAATCTTTTGTCAGTAAAATGCAGCAATTCTCCCAGTTCTTTTACGTAGTTTTCTATTTTTTCAGTTTTTTCTTTTTTTATAATTTTTTTTCTTTCTAAAACTCTAAAGAAATTATCTGCCAGCTTTCTTCGGGAACGGTAACTCTTCCGGAGTTTTTCCTGATACATTGATGCATCAGCTTTTTTGAACAGCTCCCGGACACTTATTTCTGAATTTTTGCCAACTGCATATCCCAACGATATTGAAAGCCTTATCTTCGGCCCCTTTTTATTATAATCCCTAATTCTTTTTCTCAATCTCAAACAGCACTCCTTTAGTATTCTCTCACTGTTTTTAGGCAGCAATACTGCAAACTCATCACCACCGATACGAGACACAATATCATTCTGCCTGAAGCACCATTTTAGAATTTCTGCAAAACGAATTATCAACCGGTCTCCATTGTCGTGCCCCAGAGTATCATTAGTCAGTTTAAGTCCATCAATATCACAAACTATAATACCGGGCAGAGAATTAGATTCTGCTTCATATTTGCTCATCTCTTTTTCAAAAAATGAGCGTGAATATAAGTTAGTCAATGAATCATATATGCTCATTCTTTTCAGTTCGTCTTCCTGTTTTTTCCTGTAGGAGATATCCCTGATTGAACATAGCAGCATTTTTTTTTCGTCAAAATTTATTAGAGTAAGCAAAACTTCGCCCGGAAAGGTTTTACCATTATCAATACGTTTAAATATCCACTCAAAGTGTTGATATCCCTGTGTTTTTGCTTTCTTAACTCTTTTAGAAGCTTCTGTTAAAGAAACGGCACCCCCAGCCTGTTCCGGCGATAAAAAACTAAATAAATCCTTATTGGTAAGATCTAATTTATTATTAGTGCCGAACAGTGCGGAAGCTTGAGGGTTATATTCTAAAATCTTACTATTGTCAAGGATAAGAACAGCATCACTGGTAGATTCAAAAATAGTTCGAAACTTTTTTTCAGCGTTTTCAACATTTCTCCTGATATTTAACTGTTCTGACATCAATTCCCAAAGCAGTTTTGAGCTATGCCCATTAATTATATCTATTTTATATGGAACTGCTTTTTTTAGCTCTTCCTGTATATCGGTTTTGCCGGTGACATTTAAAATTTCATCAATTTCTTTATTTCGAATAAACTTATTAAAATCATTTCCTACGGGTATATTTTTATCTTCAGCAAATTTTAGACCCGGAGCCTCCGGATCTGTATCTACAACTCCAACTATTTTTATTGTACTTATCTCATGAAACAGCTCTATCAGTTTTTTACCGCCGTTTCCTCCTCCTACTATAAGTATCTTTATTTCATCCATATTATCTAACAATTAAACTCCAGTAAACATATTTATAACTTATTTCTATAGTATAGCTCTTCTGTAATGTTATACTTCTTCATTATTAAATATTAGCATTTTAATGATAAATTTAAATTGCATTTTCCCGAAATAAACAATTATATTATACACAAGTGTATGCGGTTTTAGCGTTTTTTAAACGATGCCCAGCCGAAAATCGGACAGCATTTCTCAAAAAATAAATCGTCTGGGGGGTGTATATTAATTAATATTTTAACTTGGTGAAAAACTCTATGAATTTAAAAAACAAAGCATGTTTTCTTGACAGGGATGGAGTTTTAATTGATGAGGTTAATTATCTTGCTTCCCCGGATAAAGTATCTATTATACCTCATGCCCTAAAAGCCCTTTCCATCCTTAAGGAATATAATTATAAAATAATTGTTATAACAAATCAAAGCGGCGTGGCAAAAGGATATTTTACAGAAAAAGAAATTACTGAGATACATGCTGAAATTGACAGGTTATTGGCGCAAAATAATTTATCTATTGACAAATATTATTACTGCCCACACCACCCTGAGGGAAAAGTAGAGGGTTATAATATAAACTGTGATTGCAGGAAACCTAAACCTAAATTAATCCTTCAGGCTTCAGACGAGTTCAATATTAACTTGAAACAATCATTTCTTATAGGTGATAAAGTTTCTGATCTTTCAGCGGCAGACAAGGCAGGATGTCAGGCAGTATTAGTCAAAACCGGACATGGCATGGAGCATATTGAACAAGCCCGTCAATTAGGTTTCAAAGTAGCAGACAACATAGAAGAAGCAGTAATTTTTTATTTACAGTCAAAACATTTGTTCGTTAAGAAAGAAGCAGGTCGTTAATACCACCTATAATCATATCTATTGCCGGCTGATTACGACCGCTGCTTGGTATAATTATATCTGCGAACTGTTTTGTTGTTTCTATGAACTCCTGGTGCATAGGGCGTACAGTTTTCAGGTACTGTTCCCTAACACTTTCAAAAGTCCTTCCCCGTTCTTTGATATCCCTCTCCAATCTTCTTAATATTCTAATATCACTTGGAGTATCACAGAAAATTTTCATATCCAGCAACTCTCTAATTTCCTTTTTTACCAGAATCAGTATGCCTTCCATAATAAGAATTTTTGTAGGATATACCTTTTCAGTTCTCTTTTGTCTGAGGTGTGTTGCAAAATCATAAACTGGTTTCTGTATTGACTTTCCGGACTTTAAATCAGTTAAATGATTTTTAAGGAGTTCAAAGTCAATAGACTGAGGATGGTCAAAGTTAATTTTTTTTCTCTCTTCCGGCATAAGTCCGCTGAAATCCTTATAATAAGAATCAAGGTCAATCCATCCCACATTCCTATTCTTGAAAGATCTCATTATCTTTTTTACTACAGTTGTTTTACCGCTGGCAGACCCGCCCGCTATACCTATAACAATTATGTTATTATCATTAGTTTTTTCTGTCATTATATCCTTTCCTTCCAGTAACATTGCCCTTAATTTAGTTATAAGTAAAAACAGCCTTTGTCAATTCCCTGCCGTTGTATATACCTGATACTATAACCTCATCACAAAGACTACACTTCGGGACTTCAGTAAAAAATGCTTTTATTTTGTATTTATCATCTTTAATAAAAACAACATATTTTTTATCATGAACAACTGCAAGCCCCATGACTTTTCCCGAAACCTGCACTTCCTTGTTTATATATTTTGTTCCGGAAGTTTTAACATCCTTTATAGTAGTTTTTATTGCCTGTTCAGGATTCACAACCTTATTTACGGTATCAACAGTATCCGCAACTTTATCAAGCCATCCGCCAAACGCAGTACAGCAGCACAACAGTAAAACTGTTATAATTGTTTTCTTTTTCATATTGCATGCTCCTTTTACATTTTAGGGTTTTGTAAATTTGTATAGTCGTTTATTTGTTTATTTGTTGAGCATTTAAGGCTCAACACACTATTTAAGATTACTATTTTCCTCAGAAAAATGCTTGTTCCCTCATTTTTCTATGTTTTTTGTGCTATAAAATCAAGAGAATTCTCAATACCGTAAGCTCTAATTTAAAAACAAGGAGACACTCTCCTGAAAACAAATATTTTAAAACTGGTAAAAATGGTTTGTTACAAATCAATGCCATTGAATTAAGGTAAAATTATTGATTTTACTGTATCCACGAATGTGGACTACCTTTCTTCAAGAAACTGCTTAATAACCATTCCACCAAATTTTCAAAGAACACGAAAAAAGAATTTCTTTCTTTTTTCAACAACTGTTTTTCATCATCCTGCTTAAGCAGGAAATAAAGATAAATATTATATAAAATGCGAACTTGAGAGCGGCTTTATGCTGATTTTTCTCTTGAATTCCTGCCGCAATATGATTCAAACGATTAAACGAATCAGCAATTCAACAAATAAACAAAAGCTTTTTATCATCAAAATGTTCTATTCATCACTTTTCATTTTATTTTTGACACTACCCGTTTTAGGGTTTGTTTCTAATGAATAGAAGTACTTATATCAAAAATAGGAAGCATCATTGCCATTACAATAAAACCGACAACAACCCCCATTATGACAATTATCATTGGCTCCATTAAAGAAGTAATTGTTTTAATTTTCAAACTGGATTCATCTGCATAATACTGTCCAATATTTTCCAGCATTTCATCCAGATTCCCGGAGTCTTCTCCGGTTTGTGCCATTTCAATACAGAGGCTCGTAAAAAATTCAGTTCTTTTTTCAAATACAGCAGATAGAGACTGCCCTTCATGAACTTCTCTTAATGCACTTCTAAGCAGTTGTGTTATGTAAGAGTTGCCTGTAACTTCAACAGTTGCGTCCATTGCATTTGTTAATGATATTCCGCTTTTTAACAGTGAACCTAAAGACAGTGTAAATCTGGAAATTGCAATTTCATGCATAAGCTTACCTAAAAGAGGAATTTTCAGTTTTGTTTTGTCATAATTAAGACGTCCCTTGTCTTTTTTAATATATTGAAGAAATATTACGACTGCTGACACGAGTAAAATCAGCAGCAGCCACCACCAATTCTGCATAAAATCACTTATTATTATCAAAATCTGAGTCGGCAGCGGCAACGTCATCCCCATATCTCCAAAAGCACCGGTAAATTTGGGCACAACAAAAGTAATAAGAATAATTATAGAGATTACCATAACCGCAAACATTATGAGAGGATAGGTAAGAGCGCTTTTTAAGGTTGAAATAACTTCCTGGTCTCTTTTCTGGATCTCTGAGATCCTTAAAAGTGAATCTTCTAAAACACCTCCTACTTCACCGATCTTAACCAGATTGACATATAATTTTGAAAAATATTTTGGATAATTTTCAAAAGCTCCCGACAGAGAGGAACCTGATTTGATCTGCTCCGAAATATTATGCACCAGTTCAGCCATTTCCTCTTTTTCACTTTGTTTTTTTATGGATTCAAGTGATTTTGCCAAAGGCATCTTTGCTTTTGTAAGGGCTGAAAGCCTGGTCGTAAAGTTATTAATATCTGTTTTTGTTATTTTTTTTGAAGCAAATATACTCTTTTTCTTCTTTTTGGGAGCAGATTGAATTTTTATGGTTATTGGAGACAAGTTTTTCGTTCTCAGCATGTTAATAACTTCTGTTTCACTTGAAGCAGACATTACACCTTCTGTAATCTGATTTGAACTGTCTATTGCTTTATAAGAAAATTCCATAATTATATATTAGTCAAGCTGCGTTACTCGCAGAACTTCTTCTGCGGTTGTTATTTTTCCTAAAATTTTACTGATACCGTCTTCACGCATTGTTTCCATCCCGGCACAAAGAGCTTCCTTCTTTAATACTTCTGTAGAAACTTTTTCATTTGTCAGTTTTCTGAGCTTATTGTTCATTTCAATAAATTCTATTATACTGACTCTCCCTTTATAACCTGTGTCATTGCATGCTTCGCATCCCTTCCCGTAAAGCAGTTTAACCGGAATTTCTTTTTTTGCAGATTTGAAAAGAGTTTCTGCCGCAGCAGTAGGTGGTCGTTCATAAGCACATTTGGGGCATACGCGCCTTACAAGCCTCTGGGCCATTAACGCATTAACTGAAGAGGAGATCAAGAAAGGTTCAATACCCATATCCAAAAGTCTTGTTATTGCACTGATAGCATCATTTGTATGGAGTGTAGAAAATACCAGATGGCCGGTTAATGCTGTTTTTATGGCTATTTCAGCCGTCTCGAGGTCTCTTATCTCACCGAGCATTACAACATCCGGGTCAAGACGCAGTATACTTCTGAGCCCTGCTGCAAAAGTCAGTCCGACTTTAGCATTTACATGAATCTGTGTAACTCCTGGAATTTCGTATTCGACAGGATCCTCTATTGTTATTATTTTCTTATCTACATCGTTTATAGATGAGATAGCAGCATTTAAAGTTGTAGTTTTACCGCTCCCTGTAGGTCCTGTTACCAATATAATCCCATATGGAAGTACTATTTGCCTTTTGAATGCTTTTAAGTTTTTTTCCCTGAAGCCAAGCATGTCCAGGTTTACAAGGCTTCCTGTTTTATCAAGTATTCTAAGTACAACTCCCTCTCCGTGAAGTACAGGGATGGTCGCTACACGAAGATCATAGGACTTATCCATTAAATTTATGGAAATGCGACCATCCTGCGGGAGCCTTCTTTCAGCAATATTTATATCTGCCATTATTTTTATTCTTGAAATAAGAGCTGGATAAAGATTTTTAGGATAACGGCTTGATTCTTTAAGCACTCCGTCGATTCTGTATCTGACAATTGCCTCTTCTTCATAAGGCTCAATATGAATATCGCTTGCCCCAATGGAAATAGCCTGCATTATTATAAGGTTTACTCGTTTTATTACCGGAGCTTCATTAGCAATATCTTCTATGGATTTATCGCTGAGTTCTTCTAAAGAAAATTCATCGTTTTCTTTTTCAATAATGCCCTGCGCTTCCGGACTGCTTGCAATAATACTTTTTTTAATGGCATCTATCCTGAATCCAGCTATGATCCTTAAAGAAATATTCCAGCCGGTTACAAGCTGAAGTTTATCGATCAATTCTATTTTTAATGGATTAGAAATACCGACAACAATTTTATCATCCTTCCTGAACAACGGAATTACTTCTTTTGCTTCCTGCAATTCTTTGTTAAGAGATAAGTATAAATCGGGTTCAATCTCTTTATCATCCGGTTCTGAATCTATCCAACCGAGGCCGAGATCGTCTGCAATAAGCGGCATTAACACCTGTTCGGATATATATTTACCGTTTAAAATAGTTTCCAGTAGATTATTATTGGAATTAACAGATAATGCCTCTATTTCATTTAATCTCTTGTTATCTATCAGTTTGTTTTCTAATATTATTCGTTTTATCGTTTTTCTGTCCATATTCCGGGATATAAATAGTTATACTTGAAATTTAAATACTGCTTTTTGTGGTAGAAAATTAAATACTTTGTATAGAATATAGTATTACTTAATATATATTATATACTAAATTCAATATAAAACTGCACCGTTTTTATTTTTTTCATTATAAACCCGTGTTTTGCATTAGTCCGGCGAAATTAGGAGCGTAAGCATTCAAGGTGAATATACAGTTCGACAGCTCTAAAATAGGAAGGCACAAAAGATAAAAAAAAATTAAAAATTGTTTTTTTAATTTATAATATGCAATATAATAAATAAAAAATAACTGAAATATTAACGGAGTTGCTAACATGCATATGAGAAAGATTCAGAATTATACTTTTATTGAAATTATGGTTGTTGTGATAATCATCGCAATACTCGCAGCAGTTGTTATGCCTAAATTTGCAGGGAGAACAGAAGATGCAAGAATCAGCTCAGCACAATCACAGCTAAGTATTTTCCAAACAGCATTGTCTACTTATAACTTAGATACAGGAAAATATCCTACTACACAGCAGGGACTTAAAGCTTTGGTAGAGAAGCCCTCCTCCCCCCCTGTACCTTCTACCTGGAAAGGGCCTTACCTTCAGTCCAAAAAAATTCCTAAAGACCCATGGAAAAATCCATATATATATAAATGCCCCGGAAAACATAATACTACTTCGTATGATTTATATTCCTATGGGCCTGATGGACAGCAGGGCGGAGATGATGATATCACTAACTGGTAAACAATTTACAATATAAAAACCCTCAAATCATAAATAAAATAACAGATTATAATTTTTCAGCAGTGGCTGCTATTAAAAAGAAAAAATCTTTTACTTTTCTTGAACTTCTTATAGCCGTAATAATTTTTCTAATTGTTACTGTAGTAATTACTGCAGTTTACAGAGTGGTTATCAACTCTTATAAAAAAGGAACTGAATATTCAGATTTGTCGCAAACGCTTTCAGGCACGTTCCTTGTTATGAAGCACGATCTACTAAAATTAGTTAGAATAAATGACAAAGATTCTGTTCACTTTAAAAAAGACAAGTTTTCCTTTATTGCTGAAGTAAAAAATCAGCATGACAAAACCATCCTGCAGGAAATTCAGTATAGCATTGAAAATAATAAGCTTTTGAGAAGATTCACTGAATACCCGGACAGTAATTTGAATACCGGGGAACCAGTTCTATTCCTTGACAATATAACAGAAACAACATTTAATTATATGTATAAAAAGAAAAAGAGGAAAAAGAAGAAAAACAGCAGTGATTTGTTAAATGATTACAAAAAGAATGACAATAAAAAAACTAATATATCAAAAGATGATAAAAGTGACTCTAACATAAAAATTCCGTCATATATAACAATTTCAGGCCGTATTAAAGAAGGAGAACTCGAGAAGGACTTTAAAACAGCGTTAAATATTCCCCTGTTTGATATACTGAAAATATCAAAATCAACAAAAAGCGATACTGAAAAACAGACACCAGCGAGAACAACAGTAACAAGTAATGTTTAAGCACAGTAAAAATATGAATAATAATGGATTTGCTCTTGTTTTAACACTTTGGATTCTTGCCATTATAACCACATTGCTTATAACTTTCACATTATCCGTTAATCTGTCAATAAAAAATGCACAATATTTAAAAGAGGAAATTGTTGATAATGCCCTACTTACTGCTGCTGTAAACCGGCTTAAACCTGAGATTGTTTACCCAGGAGACAGGAATAAAAAATCCCGGAAAAAAGATTCAGCTGAAAATAATAATAGTCCTGATGATAATCAACAGAATAATAAAAATGGCAAAAATAAACCCTCTTCGCAAAATAATAAAAATAGAGCAGAGTGGTATTACAGAGTATTAGGAAAATGGTATGTTTATATCGATGATTGGAGTGTATCACGAGATAAAAAATTAAATATAGATTCGGATAAATATATATTGTGTATCGTGACTGCTGAAGACGCAAAGTTTGACCTGAGAAAGTTTGGAGATTTAAAAAAAATCCCCAATTACTCAGATGAAATTCTTCAAAATATAAAAACAAAAATTAAAGAAGAAAAAAATTTCAGGTTTACATGTGTTCCACAGCTTTTGACAGTTAACGGTGTTTATGGAGAACAATATGATGGTGACAGTATGAGGTTAAAGGGACTAAAAAATATTTTAACAACTTTTAGTGATGGAAAAATATATGCAAATACAGCCTGTTCACAGGCCCTTGCTTTAGTGCCTGAGCTGGATATTAGCACTGCTGAAACAATTGCTCGGAACAACGAGTGTATATACGATTTTAAAGGCCTGAAAGAACTCATTGGAATGGGCATTAAAAACAATAAAAACAAGCTAAAAAAATGGTTGAAGTTTATACCAAAATATTTTAAAATCAAAGCTTACAGTAACGACCAGGAGATTGTTCAATACAAAGAAGCAGTAGTGGGAATAGAAGACGGGAGTTTAAAATTATTAGCTTTGAAATGAGGTAGATTTGAAAACAGGGTTACTATACAACAGCAATGATACAAAAATCGGTGTGAAAGTATCGGAAAAAGGGAAAAAACTTAATATAGAAAGTTATTTTTCTGATTCAAAAGAACTTCTTAATGTAAAGAAACCGGTTATTGGCTTACCCTTTGAATTTTTTATTACAAAAAGTGTTAAAATCCCTAAAGTATCCAGAGAGGAGTTAAAAAAAACTGAGGAACTCCAGGTAAAGTTTCTGCTCGGCGAAAATGCTTATAATACACATATGATAAATACAGAAATCTTAGAGCACGGCAATAGTTATATATTGTTTATAGTCGCGGCAGAAGTACCTGAAGAATTCCAGAAAGTTAAAAACGCAGTGATAGTACCGGGAATTTTAGGCATTTTTGCTTTTGCAAATAAAGAAAAAATGTTTGACAGTACAGAAACTGTCATGCTCATATATATAACTAAAGATTATACTCGTCTTATAGTTGTTAACGAAGGCAGTATTGCTTTTATGAGAAGCTTTCCCGCAGGCAGCGATATTAATTCTGAGATAAAGCTTTCTGAACAACTGGTTTATCGAAAGCCCGAACGCAGTTTTTTTAAGATTAAAAAATTAATCGTTTTTTATACCGATGAAAAAATTAAAAAAGTAATTAACAGAAAAAAAACGGAAGAAATTATATGGCATAACGTCTCTGATTTTATAAAAAACGGTCAGAACTGTTTTCTTTCTTATGGATTGTCATTATATGATTATTCCGAAAAAAAAATCAGTGAGTGGAACGTAGGAGAAAAGCCCCCTTCTATAACCGATTCATTAAGAAGAGCAATGTTTTGGCTTGTTCCTGTTTTTATCATTTTCCTACCTTTATATTATTACGGTGATTATTATCAAGATATTAAAAAGATTCAGACTATAGAAGGTGAAGTAAAGCTCTTATCAAAAAAAACCATGGAGCTGGATTCGCTCATCCAGAAAATCTCAAAAGCAGAAAATCTCATAAGTAAATATGCCGAACCGTTGCTTAGGTATGCAAAACTATATAATGCCGTTTACCTTATCAATAAATATCGACCCGACAACCTCCGGCTCACAAATCTTACTGGAAAGTCAGATGAAGAATTTACTTTGACCGGTTATGCTGATAATTTCAGCCAGATATCGGACCTGATTAAAAAACTTAACACTTCAAAATTTTTTGATACATTAAACCTTAATTACAGCAATACCTCGTCTAAAAATAAAGTGAATTTTCAGATGACAATGCAGCTGGCGCCTGGGTTTGATTTTTTATTTACAGAAAATAAAAATGATAGTCCTGAAAAACCAAATAAAAGAATAACACCTGAAAAACCGGTATCGGTTGTTCGAAACCAAAATTGAGGAATAACGGAACTACTGTTTTATGAATATTTCGAAAAAAGATCAAAAAATGCTGATTATCTTAGCCGTTTTTCTTTTGGCGATGGGATATTTTGAATTTATTTTTTTTCCGCTGTTCAATTTATCTCAAAAGTATAATAATAAACTTATAAAAAAAAGAAAACAGCTTATTGTACTGAAAACAAAATTGGCAGGATTAGATGAATACAGGAGAAATTATAGAAAACTGCTTAAGATAATCAAGGTTGCTGATAAAAACTCTCTGATGCCTTATGAAGATGCTCCACTGAATAATAAAATAAAAGAAATAATGAAAGCCGCTTCAGAAAACTCAGTTAAAATAAAAAGTATTAAACCGATGAATTACATTAAGGAAGGCGAGGATGGTAAGCCCGAAGTTGTACGTGATAAATATTTCACTATTGAAGGTGAAACAACTGTTTATCGTTTTCTCAATTTTGCAAGAAAACTCTGGGGAACAGAACTTGAAAGAGTAAACATTTCCACTATTGATAAAACAGGTAACAGACTGCGTTATTTTATAAAAATAGAATTTCTGGAAAAAATAAATTTAGACCTGAGTGACTTGAAAGATATAGATGCAAAGAAGTACAAAATTTTTGAATTAAAGCATAACCCGTTTTCTATTATTAAACCTCCGCCGCCGCCAAGACCAAAAAGTAAGGCCACGCATAAACCCAAAGGGCCACCAAGAATTGTCCACAGAATCACAGGATATGAATTAATAGGTATTGCTCACTCAGGAAAAAAGGATATTGCAATAATAAAAGACACTAAAAAAAATAAAGTTGTTTATTTAGTTGAAGGTGACCATTTTAGGGAATCTATTGTAAGATCGATTAAAGCAAAAAGTGTTATTTTTTATTTCGCGGATAATAAACAGAAAATTGTAGCTAAACTTAAAAAGTCTGACCTGAAACTAAGTCCCAATACACAGAACAGGAAAAACGAGAAAAAAGGCAAAAGAAAAGGCCATCTTGGCATAATGGTTGAAACTTTTACACGGGATTTAGCTAACAGATACCATGTCGAATTTAACCCCGGCCTGTTTGTCATCTCTCCGGGTAAACACAAAGATATATTTAAAAAACATGATATAATCCTGGAAATAAATGGACAACCTGTACCGAATTTCGAAGCAGCCTTACGAGTGATGAACCAAATATATTCCGGCGATAAAATAAATATTGTATTAAAAAGAAACGGTAAAAAAATGAACCTGACTTATAAGGCGGATTAATTGAGTAAGTTGTTCTGCACGGTTATATTTAAAACTAAAATCGATTGGAAATATTTTATATTTTTATTGGAGCTGTAATGGTAAAAAGACTCAAATTATTTATTTTAATTGTGGCGTTCCTTATATTCGGAGCAAACAATAAAACTCTGCTGGGAGCAGAATACTCTAAAAACAACCAAACTCAGCTTAAAACAAACGCATCCGATGAAATTACAGCTAACAGAAAAAGATTTTTAAAATTTAAAAAAATGCTGCTGAAATCTATACCGCCTGAGGAGAGGACCCAAATGCAGCAGGAACTAACCAGCTTATCTAATAATAAAGAGTTTTTAGAAAAACTATCCCCTGAAATTATGAGGCACATAAAAAATGAAGTGGACAATTATAACAGTGGAATAAAAAATGCTGATTCCCGAAAGCACACAAACAATACCAGTAATGCTTTAAAAACCAATAATGCTGAAAAGTTAAAAACAAATGTAAAAAAAGACAGAAACAAAAGAAACATTTCTTTTGACTTCCCCAAGGTCGAATTAGAGGAGTTCGCAAGATTTGTTGCAGAATTGAATAAGAAAATTCTAATAGGAGCAAATCTGCTTCAGGGAAAAATAACTTTGGAAACTCCTGAAAAGATTTCATTAAATGAATTAATGGAGATTTTTGAAGCAATTTTAAACGGTAACGGCCTCTCATATATGGTTTCTGAAGATTACATGCAAATTTTTCAGAAGTCGAATTCTGAGGCCAGAGTATATAAAATTAATTATTTAAAAGCGTCCGATGTTGCAAAAACTCTTTCGGAAATATTTAGAATGAGCTTTAGGGTTGGCGGTGTTCCTGAAAAAGTTATGATAAGTTCACTCGATCAGGCAAACAGCCTGTTAATACTTGCTCCAAAAGAAAAACATGCAGAAATAGCACAGGCTATAAAAGAAATAGACTTCAGAAGACGACAGGTCCTTATGGAGGTCAGAGTAATTGAACTTACACATAATAATGAATTTGGTTTTGGTGGTACATTTGCCATGAAATACAAAGCCACTTCCGGCGGTATGGCACCTGATGCATCGAGTTTTTCAGGTAAAGCCAATGGTTATGCCCCGCCTTTGGGCAGTTCCCAGCCCTATTCCGGTGTTTTATACAATAATGGACAATTTATGTATGACCTTGAAGCAGATCAAAATATTTCTCATCTGAAAATCCTTTCACAGCCAAAGATTCTTACTTCGGAAAACCAGAAAGCTCATATTAAAGTAGGCAAGCAACAACCTGTTGTTAATGCAGAAACAGCTATTGGAACATCACAAAATGATAAACCTATAGAAAAAACTACAGTTGACTGGAAAGATATTGGTGTCGACCTAAAAATTACACCGAGAATTAATTCTGTCCGTGATGTAACGCTTGACCTTGAGATGAAAATAACTTCTATTATCAGAACAACTACTGTCGGTAGCTGGACGGATTATCCAGTTATAGGACAAAGAATAACCAAAAACAGCTCAACAGTTAGAGACAACGAAATGCTTTTTATTGGGGGTATTCTTAAAGATAGAAAAGTTACAACAAAATCTTCAGTCCCGTTTTTTGGGGATATGCCATATATCGGCTGGATGTTTGCCACGACTAAAGAAACTACTGAACAGACTGAGTTGATCATTATAATTATTCCACGGGTTATCGAAACACCTTCAGACGGTACTTTTGTAACTGAAAATATTAAAGAAGATTTTTTAAATTATGATAAAGGCAACAAAAAAGATCTTGAAACTATGATAGAGGGTAAACGCGGCAAATTCATGGATATTTTTAACCTCTATAACTATTTTAATGACAGTGAATACAGAAAAGAGCAGCCAGTTGTTCCTCAGCAGTGGAGTGAGCATAACTAATTTATTGGAGTGCAAACGACAAGATTTATATATACACGCGTTAACGATTGAGATTTTACAAAAAACTCAAAAATCAATCGTATTGACTACTTATGTTTCTATTTTATATGAATAAATATCTATCCCTGAAAAAAAAATATAAAAAAAGTCTCCGTAACACCGGCGGCTTTACATTTCTGGAGCTAATGATAGTCATTATTATAATATCAGTAATGGCTGCCGTTTCAGCCCCTAAGTTTACTGAATTTTACAGTAGTTTGAAACTTCGAAATAACGCCCGCCGACTTAAACTTTTTTTTCTTTATGCCAGAAATACTGCACTTGTTAAAAAAAGAAATTGCCGAATTTATTATATTGCAAAAGAGAAAAGCTTTTTAATAAAACAGAAAAGAAAAAAAAATATATCCAAAGGTGACAATAATTATAATTCGGATGATAATATTATTGATAAATATCAAACTATTGGCGGTGTATTAAGAAAAATTACTCTTAACAAGGGGGTAAGACTTATAAGTGCACAGGAAATAGGTGCACTGCCTGTGCCTCGGAATACTGATTTCAATTTTGATATAAAACCTTACGGTATTGATAATGCATATATGTTTACAATAGCCAATAATTATGAAGATAAAATAAAAATTGTAATCATGGCCGGAAGCGGAAATCCTAAAATATTTAATGAAAACTCTGAAAGTTATTACGGGGAATAAAAATAATGGAACTGAAGAAATGCTCATATTTTACTCTTCTTGAGCTGCTGGTTGCAATGACTGTAATTGCTATCTGTTTTACTGTTATTTTGAATGCGGTCGCTCTGAATATAAAAAATACTGCTATTGCAGAAGGATATACGACTGCAGGTTTTCTCGCTAAAGTAAAAATGGCAAAGTTAATGAATAAAAATAAATTTGAAGTAGGTGAAAAAAAGGGTAATTTTGGTGATGATTATCCTGAATACAGATGGAATATTAAAATTAAAAACTTTAATGACAAACAGTCTGCAGCTTCAGAATTCTTTGACATTTCAAGTTTAGAAGACTACAGTACTAATAATATTGCTAATGATAAAAATAAAGAAAAACTTAAGAGCATCTTATTAACTGTCAGCTTTATAAAAGCTAACCAAAAAAGAAGTATAAAAATAAAAACACTGGTAACAGAGAATACTAAAAAAAAGAAGGAGAATAAACTTAAATAAAAATATCTTTTTTTTTAAATTTAATTTGCTAAGTCTCAAAAAGCTGGTAACTTATTAATTCTCATTTTCACAATCGGGGCGTAGCGCAGTCTGGCTAGCGCATTTGGTTTGGGACCAAAGGGTCGGAGGTTCGAATCCTCTCGCCCCGACCATTTTATTTAGACTAATATTATGCATTACGTTTACACTCTTCAGCTTAATAACAATCAGCTATATACAGGGTATTCATGTAATTTAAAACGGCCTATACGAGAGCATAAATACGGAAAATAAAATTCACATCTCAAAGTCTTCCTGTTCAACTTATTCAATATGAAGCATAGTTACTAAAATCTGATGCTCAAAGAAGAGAAAAATTCCTCAAAACTACTAAAGCTAAAATAAGGGCATTTGTCCTACACTGACATCTGTCCTTGTTCCTCTATCATATAATTAATATCTTTTTGAATATTTGATTCATTTTGAACTTCATATTTTTCGATACTGTCAATAACGTATCCTCTTTCTTTATATTGTTCAATAATATTGAAGTATTCTTTTGTAAGCCTTGATGATTTTCCAATAGCATAGGCGGTTTCTTCTATAGAGAACTTTTTCTTTCTGCATAGCAAAACCTGCTTAAAAGTTGAAATATACCTCTGTATAGCCTGAAGAGAATGATAAGTTTCTCTGCTTACCTGCTGAACAGTTTTCTTTTCTATAAAAAGTTTTTCTATTATTATCTTCTTATGAGTAAGGCTTGGCCCGATATCATGTATTGTGCCTCTTCTTGGAATTACTTCACTATTTTCTTTTTCCCATTCCTTTATATATTTACTTACAGTAGTTGGAGATATTTTTAACAGTACGGCTGTTTCGGCATTAGTAAGGCATCCATCCTGATTGTAGGCCTGTTTATGCAGCCTTGCTACGGCTTCTTTTTTCATATCTCTAAGTTTTTTTTTTCCGTTTGCCCTGTCAAGAGGATCACACTCCTGAACAAGCTCAAGCACAACATTAGTGAGTTTAGTTTTCTTTATAGACTTACCATAAGAGACTTTTTCATCTTTATGAACAGTTGTCCATGGTATCTGTCCCTGACGCATATAATCTGCCTTAGGAAAAAACTTCAAAACCATATTATAAATGCTTTTAACCAGAACCTGTCTTGTCCTGAATCCGCCCAACTGTGGGCACTCTTCATATAGAAACGCTTCCAGCGCACCGGGAAATGTCTTATAATACTGAGGAGTATAAACAGCCTGATTAGATGAAACTTTTTTATTCATTGCATCCTCCATTCTTTTTTGGTAGAGGAGTTCAACTGTTGTGTTCTTTTTTTTTCATCCTGAGCCTTATAAAAGTCACATCCGGTACTTTCTATTTCTTCAAGCCTCATTTGAAAGAGTTTGCTATTTTTGTATTTATTATATAAACCTGAAAATACACTTACTGCTTTAACTGATATTCCAACAGTCAGGGCAATCTCAAAATCGTTAAAGCTCTTCCGCCTCAGATAAACAACCCTCTTAAATTTCTCAAGGTAGTTCTCTACTGATCTTATATGATGATTGATATGTGTTTTTATCTCAGCAGGCTCTTTACCTTCAAGCCATAAACGAACTGCAATTTCTCTGTGTGTTACTCCAGGACCGATATCTTTTATTGTTCCTCGTGTAGGAACTACAATACCCTTTTCCTTTAATGCATGAATATCACGTCTAACAGTTCTGACATCACACATGAGAAGTTCTGATAGATCCTCCTGGGTTAAAAGCCCTCCCTGATCTTTCGCTTCAGATGATATGCGCATCATACGGCGACGACGGATTTCTGTGCTGCGTCCTTCATTAGAGCAGGAAGAAAGGTCCTGGCTGTCTGTAATATCAAAAAGTGTTAATAAAACTGTTGTAATTTCACAATCTTTAAGTTCTTTGCCAGGGCCTTCATTTACCGATATACAGTTCTTTTTAACCTGTCCTTCCGATATTTCCCGTAATCCCGTACTATTGAAATATACTTCCTCTATCATCTCTACAAGGACTTCTGCTTCCCAGGGGCTCAAACCTGTACCGTTAACTGCAAGATTCTTCATCCTGCTGCTAAAATTCTTGATTGATAATCTGCGTTCTTGATTCTCATAACTGCTGGTATTACATTTAATCATTGGTGTACCTCTTTTTTTTTGTTTTTCTAATATATCTATATAATAGATAATTGAGGTATGCCAGTATTAAATGCCCTTAATATTTACGATTATAGGACACATGTCCGAATCGTAAATAATGATGCAGAAGAAAATAAGAGATTTTTTAAAACTTATCGACCAATGAACATATGAGGTTCGCCATGGCATTCGACATGGCGCCATATCGCATGATATGGCGAATCCTCTCGCCCCGACCATTTTATTTAGACTAATATTATGCATTACGTTTACACTCTTCAGCTTAATAACAATCAGCTATATACAGGGTATTCATGTAATTTAAAACGGCCTATACGAGCCTGAATTCCCGAGAATTGTAACTATGCTAAATCTGAATTCCGAAAATTTTCATTATACGCCTCTGCTTTGGAGTAGTTTCAGTATAGACCTCTCCATAACGGTTTGAGTATTTAATTTTAACTAAAGTTTCCATTTCCTCCATGATATCTCTTACTGTCAAAAACTTTAATTTATCATCAGGCTGTATTTTTGACCTTATCATACTGAAGTAAATCAGAGCAATGAACTGAAGGAAAACTCTACCATCCATTGCCGCGGCACTATGTACCCGTATGCGTTTCATATCCAGATGGTTCTTTAAATCATCAAAACAGTTTTCCACGGTATCTTTGTTACGATATACAGACAGTGCTTCAGCCGCATCTTTTATTTTATTTGACATAATACAGAAGAACCCACTGTATCTTTTTCTCCGCTTTTGTATTTCACGATCATTAAATTCTACTTTTCTCCCCCTTTTGGGTGTTTCTTTTACAATTAAATATCTATCATATAACTCTTCATGTCTTTCTACAGTATTTCCTGTAAGTAACTCTTCTCTGCATTTTAAAAGTTCACGTGTAAAACGGTCATATTCTTCTGCCGCACGTTCTGCATTATAAAAAATATGAAGCCAGGAGCGATGTTTATTGTTACCCCATTTATAAAATTTGCTGACAGCATAAAGGGCTTCATCCTCCCCTGTGACAATATAGTTTGCCGGAGAGGTGATATTTTCGTATTCATTATCCAGGATGTTCTCAATCCATTTTCGTCCTGCAGGAATGGCTGTTGTAAATTTATGATGACGCCTGAACAGTTCATCTAAGTTTGAAACGCTGTAAAAACCTCTGTCAAGTACAAAATGCAGCTTTCCCGCTCCAAGGTAATCAAGTGATTTTGCTGTTGTTTTAAGAGTCGAAACATCGCTGATGTTTCCCGGTAAACGGCGATAGTGTGCAGGCAGCCGGCTTTTCTGACCAAACAGCATGGCTATATTAATTTGTTCAAGTGATTCCCCGTCACGGTTATAGCCAAAGTGAGTATACTCATTGCTGCGTGCATATGAAGATACCGAAGTAATATCATAGCAAAGCCAGTCATTTTCCTGAACATGTGAAAGCCATAAAGAGAGAAATCTCTGTCTGCAGTCTACTGTTAATCTTAAAAGCAGTTCACTTATACGCTGAGATGGTATTATTTCTTCAAATGGATGAAGACAATTTCTACTCCAGGAATGTGATCTGGAAAGCGCTTCTCCTCTGTGCACAATATAATAAACAAGACTCAATATTAAATTAAAATCATCCGGGAAGCATTTTTTTAACAAATCTCTAATTTGACTGGAGGCAGAGAGCTTTTCAAGCAAAAGAAAAGGACCGGCAACACGTGAAGCAACAGTTACTTCAGGAGCCGCATTTGCCCTTTCAACTATTTTACGTTGACGTTTTGATGGAATAATTTCACCGGTTTTTTGATCCAGTCGTCCAAGACATATTTGCTTATTTCTTGGAGCTTTCTTTTTTTTATCCCAATAGCTTTCGACACGGTAAACATATGTTCTTCCTGTTTTTTTATCACGGTGATAAGCAATACTTGACATTTAGTCCTCCATAGTTACATAACACAATAATGTAACTATGTTTTTGACAAAAAACAAGCCCCTAAAAACAAAAACAATCCTGCTTTTTAGGGACTTATAGATTTTTTTATTTAACAATAGTTACAATTTTCGGGAATTCAGGAAAGGAAGATGCCATAAA
>JAIPJT010000043.1 GCA_021733985.1 Victivallales bacterium
AGTATATAAAAATAGAGGCTACGTTATAGAAAATATTGAAAAATATGAAATTGAAAATGATTCTAATTTTCAAAAAGATATTGATTATATGATGGAAAAACAGGGACAGATGACCAGCTAGGACAAATGCCCTTATTTAGATTTTAAAAAATTTATAATTTCCCGTAAAAAAGCCGGTAGATCGCTTGGGGTTCGAGATGTGATTAAATTTCTGTCTACAACTACCTCTTTATCAATAAACTCTGCACCGGCATTGATAACATCATCTTTTATTGCAGAAAAGCAGGTCGCTTTTTTATCTTTTAATATATCTGAAGAAACCAGCACCCAACCTGCATGACATATGGCAGCAACGAGTTTATTTTTCTTATCCATGTCTTTTACAAAGTTGATTATCTCTTCAGATCTACGCAGAATATCAGGAGCATAACCACCGGGAATTATAACTCCGTCAAACTCATCTGAATTAATTTCACTCACCGGTTTCCCCTCTTGCGCAGGGTAGCCTTCTTTACTTCCATATTCTTTTTTCCGTCCAGTTCCGATAAAGACCGTATTTATGCCTTCTTCCCTAAGCCTTAAGTAAGGGTACCATGCTTCGAGGATTTGATAATGTTCTTCAACTAACACTGCTATTTTCATTTTTTTACCTCCAAAGTTCTGAATTAATATGTAAAATTGCACAAAAAAATTTAGTAAAAGTAAAGTTTAAGTCCTTATTAATTTATTATTATTATTAGTGAACTAATTATTATAATTAACATTGGTTATGTTGAATCGCAAATAAAATAATAATATTATATAAGAAATATCATTATTATCATATATTAGTATACTAATTATAACTAAATATTGCTTATCTGCAATCTCTATGCTGAAAATACAATTTTTGTTTAATTTGCCGGCAAGCTGCAATAAAAACTCTGTAATACAACACCCACTTGTAATTTCGATCCATAAGCTTTTTTTGTTATAAACTGCCAACAAGAAGCAGAAACGTGTTTCTACTGTTTTTATTTCAGGTAAAACAGTAGTAGGAAACTACAGCGTTAACGGTTACTAAAAAAGAAAATTACTGGGAGGCACCTGCAGCCTGGAAGGCCATAATAAAAAACAATAGAATTGCAGAGTGGCATGTTTTTGCTGACAATGAGCCTATAAAGATTACATTAAAACAAAGTGATTGAATAGTCTGACCGGCAGGCCGTCCTGTTAAGATTTATTAGAATATCTGGTTGTGAGTGAATTTGGTACGCGGGGCGGGACTCGAACCCGCACACCGAAGGTACTAGATCCTAAATCTAGCGCGTCTGCCAATTTCGCCACCCGCGCAAGGAATAGCTTTCATTATTAATGAGGATTTAAAAAATACACTATTTTTTATTATTGTCAATAAACGAAGCTAAAAAAAAGAGCTTTTCAGCCCTGATTTACTTAAGGCAGTAATTTGTTTAACCCAAATTATGTAGTAAAGTTCAAACCGCTGCTGGATTACGGATTGCACTGTATCTGCTTAGTTAAGAGCAATTCAAGTACCGTCGCATGCCTGGTATGCAGTAGAGTAGATACTACAGCTGCATTTTTGTTGCCTGGCAGCTACAGCACACGGCGCAATTAATTGCATAAGCCGGGTTTAAGACTGAATGTCTTTTCCTGTAAAGCAAACAATTTCTTTCGTTTTATCACTAATACAGGCATAATTTGAACGTTTCACCCCTATAATCCAGAGGATTCTGTTATCCGGAAGACACATAATCGGTATTTCTGGTTTTTTTTCTGCAGGAATTTTTTTATCACTGAATATTTTTTTTAGTTTTACTTCAGTTTTTTTCCCGAAAGGAACCATACGGTCACCTTTTGTATAGCTTCTGAAAATAATTTGAGAAGGCAGTTTGTCAACATCAAAATAGACTTTATTATGATCTTCTATAATTTTTTCTGTTTTTTTTGACGTAATAATATCGGCAGTTATATTATAGTGTCCAATTTGAATACTATTTTCCTTTCTCCAGTTCCAGGTCCTGCTTCTTATGGTTTCATACTTATTTTGAACAGTAATTTTTCCATGTTTTAAAGATAAGAACTCATTATTTTTCAACGGTATAAGACGTCGCCGGAAAGTTTCAGAACTTATTTCTCTTTTAAACCTTTCAAAAAATTTTCTGTCCGGTATGAACTCTTTTTTCATTTTATCTGAAATCCAGTATCTGAGAAAGCGTATCAGGACTGCGTCATGCATTAAAAGGAGAGTACCTGTGTCTAAGTGTTTTCTGTTTTTATATCTAAAATATTCATTTTCTGCTGCCTGCTCAAGGTATTCTGCGTCGGTTGTTATTGAATCAAGCGCTTTTTCCAGGCCGGCCGGTGCGGTTGATATTTTCTGATAGATATCAGGAAGTACTTTGTTTCTTATAAAATTTCTTCGATAAGCTGTTTCTTTATTGGTATGGTCTTCGCGCCAGTCATTTATTCCATTTTCTGTAAGAAATTCTTTAATTTCTTTTTTCGGGAAATCCAGTAAAGGTCTAATTACTGTTAAACCGTATAAAGCTGTTACTTTTCTTAGTGATGAAAGGGCTGTAGTGTTTCCTCCTCTTAGAAGTCTGATAAAAAGATTTTCTATTCTGTCATCCTTATTATGCCCCAGTGCAATTACAGCTTTTTCACTGCAGTCATTTATTAACTGTTTAAATTTATCAAACCTGAGTTCTCTTGCTAATGATTCAATATTTCTGTTTTTTAAATTTTTTTCTTCAAACAGTTTCCGGATATTTAAACTGTACTGTATATATTCAATATTTCGCTTTCTGCAGAACTCCCTGCACCATGCTGCATCGTCCAGACTCTGTTTACCCCTCAGCCCGTGTTCAAAATGCACTGCCGTTATATTAATCCCGCTTTGTTTTGCGGCATTATTCAGTGAAACAAGCAGACATGTACTGTCGGCACCTCCGCTAAAACTTACATAAATTTTTGTAATTTTTTTTTCACACAAAAAATGCTGAACTGATTTAACTATTTTCAAAATAATATTCCTTAATGCATTTTAAATTACCATGGTTTAAATAGGAACTTAGGCTGTCCTTCGATTTTAGTCTTTATGCTTTTTCTGTTCATAAGAGTTACAATCTGAACAGCCCATCTGTTGATGATATTCTCCACATGCGCCCAGTAGCTGTAATCATCAACATGGAAGATTGCGGCCGGAGCGGATACCCTGTCGGCAAACGCCACCATAACTTTTTTTGTAACAGATTCACAAATGACTGCTTCGATGGCAACCGACGCTTCAAATCCGCTGTCGGTAGTACCTCTTAAAGCTGCCTTCAAGGGAAGAGTAATTAAACCGAAAGCCACAGTCAGCGGGATTGAAGTAATTGGAATAAACATAAGTCCGGTGCCTGCTGAGTTCATTACAGATTTAGTTGGGACAAAATCCACTACTGCTATTTTTAAAACGAGAGTGCCGTAGCCTCTGTAGTTTACAACTTCAAACCTGTTTCCCGGAATTTTATTAAAAGCATTTATAATAGCTTTCCTGGTAAACTCAGCAAGGTGTTTTTTATTTCTTTCTAAGTAATTATTATAGTTATGAAAGTTTAATTTCCCTACTGTTTCAGGTGCTTTCAGGTAATTCATATTGACAGGATAGATTATTATTTTGTTATAGGCATTTAAATTGAAATCTTTTCTTATCCAAGCCCTGTGAAAGGGGAGAAAAGGATCTTTGTACATATACTGCGGATTCTTAATAAATCCCGCGGGAGGCGCTTCATTTGCCCTGCAGCCGCATAAACAGAAAATTATAAGTTTTATAAAAAAAATATTTCCTGTAATTTTATAATTTAACTTTTTCATTGTTTGAAAATATGTGAAAATGATAATTTCTTATACAGATATTCCTTATAGCTGAATTTAGAAATGAAAATAAAAGATGCTGGCTGTTAATATAATATAGTCCTTTAAGTTTTCGGCCTTAATATCCAATCAAGGCAGAAGTAAAGCTTTTTCATACAGGTTCTATTTACATTTAAGAATTTCTATTGCTCTTAGAGCTGCATTTTTTTCTGCAACTTTAATATTTGTCCCTTTTCCTTCTGCTAAAACTTCGTCCTTAAGCATTACTTCAACAATATATGTACTTTTATGTTCAGGCCCTTTTTTATCTTTGATGTTATATTTCGGCTTCTCCTGAAACTGTTTTTGTGTAATTTCCTGTAAATACCCTTTTGGGTTTAAGTTTGAAGTTACAGTATTGATATCGTCAAAAGACTTATCTATAAGTGACAGGAGCAGTTTCCGGCAAACTTCCATTCCGGCATCAAGATACATTGCTCCGATTATAGATTCAAAAACATCGCATAAAACAGAAACTCTTCTGCTTCCTCCTGCATCAGTTTCGCCCCTGCCGAGTAAAATAAAGTTTTGAAGTTTAAGGGTACGGGCCAGGGTAGCCAGGCTTTCTTTATTAACCAAAGCTGAACGGATGGATGTCAGTTCCCCCTCCTGCTTCTCTTTGTATTTATTATAAATAAAGTCGGTCACTATGATCTGTACAACAGCATCTCCAAGAAATTCCAGCCTTTGGTTGTCATAGTTTATATTATTTTCTGCTGCATAAGATCTATGTGTTAAGGCTTCTTTTAAATAAAATCTATTTTTAAAATAATAGTTAAGGTTCTCTTCTAAAATATTTAAATTATTCATGAATTTTTTCCATTTAAAGAACAACTCACTCTCAAGCTTCAATTATTACAACAGGGTAAGTTTTCTATTTAATTGTAAAAAATAATACATTGATTAAATGTTGTTCGGATGTTAAGCACAACAAAAATAAATATACTGTTATCAGTAAAAAATAAAAATACTAAAAACTAATTAATTTGAATGGATTCATATTTTGCCACCTACTGTTTTTTCAGTTAAAATTCACGAAATAACGTTCTATAATTGTTTTTTACTCAAATTGGCCTAAAATGTGATTAAAGTAAATTGCGGCCCGGCAAAGCGGCAGGCAGAAAATGCAGTATTATCAGATATACTGAGTTATATTACTGAAAGGTTTTCAGTTCGGGTTAAGTTAACAATAGTTTTTTCATACAGCTGATCATCGGTGTGGTTTATACGGCGTTATAAAACTTATATTTTACTGTTTTCCCGGAGGTTCTTATGGAAAGGGTAATGCTTCTTTTCGCAATTATTATTCTTATAAGTTCATTTGCTACCAAGATTTCCAAAAAGTTAAATGTTCCGCTGCTGATTATTTTCCTTTGCATCGGAATGCTTTTCGGCTCAGACGGTTTGGGAATAATATATTTTGATAACCCTAATTTAGCGTATGTTATTGCTACAATAGCATTATGTTTCATCCTTTTTGACGGCGGACTGGAAACTCAAATTTCAGCAATTAAGCCGGTTTTGAAAGAGGGAATTTTACTGTCTGTCCTGGGAGTACTGTTAAATGCACTCCTTTTTTCAGTACCAATCTATTATATTACTGAATTATCCATTACAGAGTCGCTTCTTGCCTCGGCCACTGTTGCTTCTACAGATGCCGCGGCTGTTTTTTTCATCCTTAAATTTAATAATATCAATTTAAAGTACAACCTCAGGAACATACTTGAGCTTGAGTCAGGTAGTAATGATCCTATGGCGTATGTGCTTGTACTGATATTTATATCAGTAGTAAATAATCCCGGTAATGGAAGTTTGATTAACTACATATTATTCTTTTTTATACAAATGGGACTTGGGTTCGTAATGGGGATTGCTTTCGGTATCTGTGCAAAGTTTATCCTTGAAAGGCTTAAGCTGAGGATAGAGGAACTTTACTCAGCTGCAATGATAGGAATTTTATTCTTTACTTTTTCAGTCACAAATATTATTAACGGAAACGGGTTTCTGGCTATATACATTCTTGGTATAATACTCCGTTCAAAAAAATATCTGTTCAAAAACAGTACAATTAAGTTTTTTTCAATATTATCGTGGCTAATGCAGATGATTCTGTTTGTAAGTCTCGGTCTGCTTGTATTCCCGAGCGAGCTGCTTAAAAATACCTGGTGGGGTATTTCACTGGCGCTTGTACTTGTTTTGGTCATAAGGCCTCTGAGCGTATTCGGTTCACTCATGCCTTTCAGGAAAAAAATCGACATCAAAAGTAAAATTTATATTTCATGGGGCGGGCTGAAGGGGGCTGTTCCAATTGTTTTTGCAATTTTTGTAAGAACAGCAGGCATTGATAATTCCAATGTTATTTTTAATCTTATTTTTTATATTGTAGTCGTTTCTGTATTAATTCAGGGTGCAACTTTAAATTTCGGTGCGAAACTGTTAGACTTGAAGGTCCCTGAAAATAAACGTCTTAAGGAGAAATCTGAACCGGAGGAACTTGAATACCTGGAGGACCAGCTTTTGGAACTGAAAATTTCAGAAGACTCTAATCTTGTAAATAAAAAGATATTTGAAATAAATTTTCCCGAAGGTGCCCTGGTCACTCTTGTAAAAAGAAATAGTGATTATATACATCCGACAGGACAGACTAAGATACATTCAGGAGATAAAATAATTATAATGTGTAAAGATAAGATGGAATTTATCAACTATATCGATGAACTTCACAAAACTTATCAAGAAACGGCTCCGGCATAGTGTCAACTGTATTTTTTCTGATAAGAAAATTTACAACGGAACATAGATAACAATAATTAAAACCTAAATCCGTGAGATAATTTATAAAAAATAGGTTTATTTTTTTTTAAAACAACTTTAGTGAACAAATTGCATGTGAAAAAAAGAATTAGGCTTAATACACTTTTCGCGATATGCCTGATAGTTATAATAGGCATTTCTTTTCTTATACTCTTTTGGGTATCTGTAAATAATATTGAGGATGCAAAAGTTTTTTCTAAAAACAGTGAAACACAAAAAACAAAGTTATTGCTCGAAACAGTCTTTACCAGGGACATTATTGAGGAGGCTGTAAGCATAAATGAAGATTTACAGGATACAGTGGACCAGGGAAAAGAGTTTATCAGTTTCTTGAAAATTTTAAATAACTACAAGACTTCAGAAAGTGGTGTTAATTTTGAGTATGACAAAAGTTCCGGGCTATACAGCTGTTTCAACCCTGAAAAAAATAAAATTGTTAATGATAAAAAATACGGTAAACTTAAATACGGTTACTGGGGAATTTACGATTCAGGCAAAAGTAAAAAAATGCCGGCAAATGTTATTAGAAAGACACGGGATTTTGCAAAACTTCAAAGTTTAATGTTCCAAATGTGCAGTTCTAACCAATTAGTTGGAATCTACCTTTACTATTACAGCGGACTACTTTTATCTTACGGTATTGCCCCCGAAACAAATTATTTATATTTTAATAATAACGAACTGTTCAATATTAAAACAAAAAAATATTATAATATAAAATTTGTCAACAATGAACCGATATTTAAACTGGTGAGAGGATATAAAGTATTTAATCAGACAATAATTTTAATTTGTTTTCCTGTCAGGGATTCTGACGGGAGCCAATACGGAACATTCTTTTTGCTGGTACCCTATAAAATACTGATTTCCTACTTAAATGAACTGCTGCCGCCTGAAATTTCGAGCAACTATAAAACAGTCAGGCTGATCCTTGACAGTGAAGGAAATATCGCATATTTACCCTTTAAATATTACAAGCTGTTGTCACTTCCTGTTAAAAAAGAGGCTCTCACACTTAAAGATCCGGGGAAAAGCGGATTAATAGAAACAAAACTTAATATTTCAGGAAATCCTGAAGTTAGAAAGATGGGAAAAAAACTGCTTGAAAGTCATTCGGGCAGTTTTGAACTAAGCTTGAGAGGGGAAAAGTATATTTGCATTTTTGTTCAACTTCCTGTTAACAATTGGGAAATTGCATTATTAGTAAGAAAAGCGGATCTATACAGTTCACTGGCAGAGACAGAAAAAACATACAGCTTAATTTTCGGACGAATTTACAAAAATTATTTTTTAAGTTTTATCATCATACTGATTTCCGGTTTTGTTATTTCTTTTATAATCTTTAAAAAATTATTTATTAAACCTATTGAACATCTGAGAGAAGAAGCTGCAAAACTTGGGAAAGGTGAATTTGAAACCAGAGTGAGTGAATCAGGTTTAAGGGAAATTTCGGATTTGTCAAAAACATTCAATAACCTCTGCGGGCAGTTAAAAACCTATACAGAAAACCTTAAAATCGAAATAAGCAGCAGGCAGGCTGTTGAAACTGAACTAAAAATAGCAGGAGATTTACAGCAGTCCGTCCTGCCTAAAATAACAACTGATTTTAAAAGGGATGAATTTGAATTATATTCAAACCTTATTCCGGCGAAAGAGATGTCCGGGGATTTTTACGATTTCTTTTACATCAATAACCATAAAACTCTGGTGTTGGTATTGGCGGATGTTTCAGGGAAAGGTCTAATTGCTGCATTTTATATGAGTATGGCTAAGGCAATTATAAAGGAAAACTGCCTCAGAGCAGAAGAAATTGACCCCGGCAAAATACTTACAAGAGTGAACAATATATTGTTCAGAAGCGACGATTCCTGCATGTTCCTTACCGGATACCTTATATTTTATGACATAGCGACAGGTGCTTTTACATATTCCAATGCAGGACATCATGATTTTATATGTATAGACAGCAATAAGAATGTTACATCCGCAGGAACACTGAATAATACTGCACTGGGTTTATTTGAAGAAGTAAATTATCAAACTGTTCGTGAGAGTTTAAAACCTGGACAGGCCCTTACCCTCTTTACCGACGGAATTATTGAGGCACCGGATGAAAATAATAATGAATACGGTATCGACAGGCTTAAAAAGTTTTATGCGGAAAACTATCAGAATGACTTAAAACTGTTCGGTGATCTCATTTTCAAAGATGTTTTAGAGTACCAGGAAGGAAATAAGTTTGACGATATAACTCTGCTCATACTAAAACGACTTAAATGATTTGTTCATAGTATTTTAACTTCGGTGAAGTCAGGAATTTTAGCGAAAGTTATCTCCTGTCTATTATAATGATAGTTTTGAATGTAAGCCTTAAAAATAAGGCTTTTATGACTATATTACATCATGAATATATTTAAACAGCTTAAAGCTGATGGGAGAAGCCCTGGTTTAACTCTTCTTTCTGTTTAATATATCGAAACATTTAATTCGGCTAACGTTTTTTTGTTTTATTCAGGTACGTAACAATCTGCTCCGCAAGTTCTATGCCGATACTGTTAACTTTTTCGCAAACCTTTCTTGGGCTGCTTCTTTTAATTTGAGATACTGAGTGGAAAGAGGAAAGCAGAGCATGTTTTCTTTTTTCGCCTATTCCTGGAATATCATCAAGTATAGACTCGCTGATTCTTCTCAGCCTTATTTTTCTGTTGTATGATACGGCAAAGCGGTGCGCCTCATCTCTAATAGACTGCAGAAGTTTTAAAGCGGCAGAATTTTTATTTACAGCTACAGCCTCACTTTTACCGGGCAGAAAAACCTCTTCATATTTTTTTGCAAGTCCAATTACAGGAAACGGCGGTGCTCCGATTTCAACCAGAGTTTTGATTGCGGTTGAAAGCTGTCCTTTCCCGCCATCAACCATTAGCAGGTCAGGCATTTTTTTATCTTCTTCGATTTTTCTAGTAAAATGTCTTTTTATTACTTCGGCCATCATTGCAAAATCGTTAATTCCCTCGACTGTCTTTATCCTGAATCTTTTATATTTTGATTTATCCGGTTTCCCGTCTGTGAAAGTTACAAGGCCGGCTACTCCAAACATCTCACCGAAATTTGAAATATCAAATGCCTCTATAGTACGAGGCATATTTTTTAAATCGAGTACACTTCTTAATTCCCCAAGTGAGACTTCGGGACATGCCTGTGTCAAGGTTGTAAACTTGAATGAACGGTTTTTTTCTCTAAATACTTCATTTATATTCTGTATTATATCCCGGACTTCCGCCGCCTTTTCATAAGAATGTTTTTCTGCATATTTTTGCATTTTATTCTTAAGGCTATCAATAATTTCATCAGTCCGTCCGTTAAGAATGCTCAGCAGTGACTGAACCTTTTCCAAATATTCTGTTCTCGAAACTTTGCCGATACACGGTTCACAGCATTTTTTTACATGAGCATCGATACAGTGTTTTCTCTCTTTTTCACCCGGATTATAAAAGTTGCACTGCCTTATTTTAAAATAACCCGAAAGAAAGCTGATTAGCTCTTTTAAAACTCTTCCATGAGGAAAAGGTCCGAAATATTCTGATCCGTCATTTTTCTCGAACCTGACAAGAGACAATTTAGGAAAATTATCGTTTAGGTTGATTTTTAAAAGATAATACCTTTTATCATCACGCATCAATACATTATAATATGGAGCATACTTTTTTATCAGCCTTGATTCAAGAATTAATGATTCGGATTCATTCCTAACAGTGAAATACTCCCAGGAAAAAATAGAATTTATTAGGGATCTCAGTTTTAAGTCACTGCCTTTCTGCCTTGTCCGATAAAAATATTGTGACATTCTTTTTCTGAGATTTCGAGCTTTACCGACATAGATAACTTTTCTGAATCTATCTCTGAATATATAAACCCCGGGTTTTGCAGGTATATCGCCCGGATAAAATTTTTTAATTGAACTTTCTGCCATTATGTAAACTATTAAAGCTGATGTTTTCAGTTAACGATATATTGATATATTTTTATTACCAATATAATTTATTAAACAAAAAATGCTATTTTATATAAAATAACTATTTAAATGATCAAACGGAGATGTTATATGCCATACAAGCAATTTGACAGAACAAAGCTGTCTATAAGACCCCTCAGTGAGCGGGCAAATAAGGTATATATTGAAAGGGACTTCATTCCTTTAAATCAGGAAAACAAGCCATTTTCCGCAGAAGACAGTAAAGTTCTTCAAAAAACAATATCAAAGATTAAAACGGCCCGGCTGAATAGAAAACCGGTCATTCTGGCTTTCGGTGCCCACGCAATAAAGAATGGGTTAGCTAAAGTATTTATAAACCTTATAGAAAAAGGCTGGATCACTCATCTGGCGACAAACGGAGCCGGAATTATTCATGACTGGGAATTCGCCTACCAGGGAGAATCAAGTGAAGATGTAAAAATAAATGTAGATCAGGGGCAATTCGGAATATGGGATGAAACAGGTTTTTATATCAACCTGGCTATAATTCTCGGCGCATTTGAAGGACTGGGCTACGGTGAGTCTGTCGGAGCCATGATCGAAAATGAATATTTAAAAATCCCTGAAATAAATGAACTGCAAAAAATTATTTCAGCTTCAGAAAATTATGAGAAGACTGCTGCAGCAGCAGACCTGCTGAATGTAATCAGGAAATTCAATATTAGCACGGGAAAGCTTGAAATAAGACATAAATTCAAGGAATACAGTGTTCAGGGAACTGCCTACAGGCTGGGAATACCTTTTACCGGACATCCTATGTTCGGACACGATATTATCTATACTCATCCTATGAATTACGGTGCAGCTGTAGGAAGAACCGCGCAGCGTGATTTTTTAATTTTTGCCAATCAGGTTAACTGCCTGGAGGGCGGAGTCTATCTTTCTGTTGGTTCAGCTGTGATGTCTCCGATGATTTTCGAAAAATCACTTTCGATGTCACAGAATCTACACCTTCAGAAAGACAAGCATATCGATAATCATTATATGCTGATCGTTGATCTCGCAGAAAATACCTGGGACTGGTCAAAAAACGGTGAACCGCCTATGGATAATCCGGCTTATTATCTGAGGTATTGTAAAACATTCAACCGTATGGGGGGAACGATGAACTATATAACCGCAGACAACAGGGATTTTCTGTTGTATTTAAACAGACAATTAAACCGATAAAGTTTTAATAAAGACAATTAGGAATTGTATTATTGCGTTAAAAAGTATATATTCCTGAAAATATAAAAAATGGAGAATTAATTTATGGCCGGACATAGTAAATGGGCAAATATAAAACATAAAAAAGGTGCTGCCGACAAAAAAAAAGCCAAAGTTTTTTCAAGGATTACGAAAGAAATTTTTGTTGCTGTTAAACAGGGGGGGAGCGATCCTGAAATGAACCCGGCTTTAAGATCGTGTATAGTTTCAGCAAAAGCCGCAAATATGCCGAATGCCAACGTCGGAAAAGCTATAAAAAAGGCAAGCGGTGCGGAAAATACAGCCAATTATGAAGAAGTTGTTTACGAGGGTTACGGCCCCGACGGGATAGGTATCGTTGTAGAATGCCTAACTGACAACAGAAACAGAACTGCGGGAGAGGTCAGGTCGATTTTTGACAAGAACGGGGGAAATATGGCCGGTTCAGGCGCTGTTACATGGATGTTTCACAAAAAGGCCTATTTTGCTGTCAGCGGCGAATGGGCTAATGAGGAAAAATTAATGGAAGTTGTTCTTGATGCAGGAGCAGAAGATATTGAAGTGAACGGGGACGTAGCTGAAATCTGGGCTCCTGTTGAAGCTTTTGAAGAGCTGTCTAAGGCCTTTGAAAATGCGGGTATTAAAACCGATGAAGCGACACTTTCCAGAAGACCCGAAAATAAAATTGAGATTAAAGACGCCGGCAAAGCTAAAAAGATGCTGCGGCTGATAGAGAAGTTCGAGGATAACGAGGATGTTGATGCCGTTCATGCAAACTTCGATATTGCTGATGAAATAATGGATCAGATTGACGAATAAGTAAATAAAATAAATCCAGGTTAATATGAATTTAAGGTTTTATCATTGAAATGATTATTCTCGGGGTAGATACAGCTATGCGCTGCACAGGTTACGGGCTACTTAAAGTAGAAGGTGATTGTTTTCAGGCGCTTGACTGTGGAATTATAAAAAATGCACAAAAACTTCCGCACAGTGAATGCCTGAGACGCCTTGCCGGCGGCATAAGAGAACTGATTGAATCATATCAGGTTGATGTGTCTGCTATTGAGGGAGCATATTACGGTAAAAGTGTAAGAACAACAATGATCCTTGGATATGCCAGAGGATCTGTTATGACAGTTCTTGCAGAAAAAAATATACCTATTTTCGCCTATTCTCCTAAAGAAGTTAAATTAAGCGCTTCAGGCACAGGCACAGCTTCGAAAAATCAAATAGCAGTCATTCTCGGGACTATGCTAAATATCAATATTGATACTATCGAAAAAGATGCTACAGATGCCCTTGCCCTGGCTCTGTGTCATGCAAACAGAATTTCAAGATGCGGCCCCGACATTTTTACTAATGAACCGCAGTAATAAATAACTGTAGCCACCCACCTTCGTTTTGTGAACTCAGCTAATACAGTGCAATGCGTAATTTGTGATAATACCATTGAATAGTTGCAGTATATAATCACATCAGAAAGTTGGGATCTATTCATCATCCGTAAATATTTCCCGGTTGAGTTTTTCAAAAAAGCCGGCCATATAATGGACACGTTTTTTTGCTATTTCCCGTCCGGCGTCTGTTAGCATTCTGTCAGGAATATACCTTAATTTAACTAAATATTCTCTAAAGGCTGTATCTTCTTCAGAATATGACTCGGATTTGAGAGCCGCTTCTTCAGTATTATGTACTTTTGCACCAGTCCGCCCTGCAAAAAGGAAAGCCCGACCTATTCCTACGGCTCCGACTGAATCAAGTTTATCCGCGTCATAAACGATTTTTTCCTCAATTGTCTCCGGCATGAGTGTTGATCTAAATCTGTGTTTTTTTACACAATTTACTATTTTCCCGCGTAAAACTTCATCTATTCTTTCATTTTCTAATATTTTATCCGCCAGTTCAGAACCTCTGACAGCATGGCACTGTTTCCCTTTAATAGCTATTTCGTCTGCTCTTGCTATATCATGGAGAAGAGCTCCTAAACGGACAACGCTTTTATCTGCTGTTTTCTCATACTCCATAATAAGTTCAGCGTTATGAATAACACGTTGTGTATGCTCCCAGTCATGACAGCGTGGCGAACTCGACAGCTTCTTTTTTACAATTTTTTCGATTTTGTTAAATAAAATTTCCATACATTAAGTCTTGCTTTCAAAAGTAAAGTGCAATTTTTAATTTAAGTTTTTACATATCTTCCGTTATTACGCTTACTGAACCGCAAATGAGTTGTTCCCCCTCTTCACTTAAATATATTGACCGTTTATCAATAACTTTTTTTATCTTTCCCTTGTTGTCAATAATACGGTATGACATACTGTTATTTATATTTTTGTTCTCAGGGCTTTTTATCCATTGGTCGGTCCATCGTTTAACTCTCAACTGATCATCAGGATGGACAAGCTCTTTCCAGATATTTGGATTCCTGTTGAATTCTTTCTGCGACCTTCCGAATATTTCTTCGATACCGGAATTGAGAAAAACGACATGAGGAACGGGATTTTTATATCTTACCCATAAGACAGTTGATACTTGTTTTATAGCATGTTCAATTATTTTATAATTTTGTACAGCATTCATTCTTCCGCTTATATCGGCAATAAAACCTGTTAAAGAGACAATTTTATTATTTTCTATAATAGGTATTACAGTTATATTTAAATATTTTTTATAGTTGTTTTCAGTAATTGAAGCATTGTAAAAGTAAACAGGATTGAGCGATTTAAAAACTTTATCTTCAACCTTTTCCAATACAGTTTTATATTCTTTCGGCAGTACATGATAATCTGTATTTCCTATAATATTGTGGTAAGGTATATTAGACAGTTGAATAAAGTATTTATTTACCAGCTTATAGCGCCTGAAAGAATCCTTCATATAAACCGCAAGCGGTGTTGAATTAATGACAGTCCTATATCTATCCAGCTCTTTTTCTAAAACTTTTTCAGAATGGAGTGTCCTTTTGTTTTGATTAAAAAGATTACGAAGAAATACCTTTTGCTCAATATTGAGTTTTGTTTCAAACAGTTCTGTCATTTTATCTTCAGTCGATAAAACACTGTTAAAAATTTTAGTCTTTCTGAAAGCCTGCGAGTCTTCTATATCTGAAATTTCATTAGCATTGATTCCCATAATGTCTGCAAGTATTTTGATATCCGATATAGAAGGCCTTCTTTCATTTCTTTCCCAGGAGCCAATTGTCCTGGGAGTCTTACCTATAAACTGAGATAATTCCCGGATCGTGATATGCCTCCGTCTCCTCAATAACTTCAACTTAGAACCGAAGAATTTATGTTCATTATTTTTAGACATAAATAAATTTTCCTGTATCAAATCTTATAACTTTAATTATTATACCAGGGTAAATTTTAAGTTTAATTATAAGTTACACATATTACCTATAGGCAATACCTAAATATTTATATTTACACATATTTCCTCTTTATCAAATATTTTTATTTAAAAAAGATTTTATTTATATGCATTTATTAGTAAATTTAAAAGCATAAAAGCAGTGACAACTATTTAAGCAAAGGTAAAATTATGGATTTTAAAGAGAAGAAGAATAAACTTTTAAAGTTATCAATCGTTATTATTCTTTTGAGCGTTGGGTGTGTTGGATATTATCTTTATTCGAAGACATATGTTTATACGAATGACGCATACATTTCCGGGCACTGTTCTTATATCAGCCCTCATGTTGCAGGCTATGTTAAAAAAATATATGTTGATGATAATGAATATGTAAAGAAGGGACAGTTATTATTGGCTATCAGTCCGAATATTTTTTCAGATAAAGTAAAACAGTGCAAAGCTTCCCTTGACGTAGCTAGAAGCCGGTTGCAGGAAGATATTAAAATGGAAAAAGCAGAGCTTGCACAGAATAAATTTGATTTGACACAGTATAACCGTTATAAAAAGCTTTCTAAACTGAAAGCAGAAAGTATAGAAACATTTCAGAATTATGAAACAAAGTTAAAAAAATCAGTTTTAAACCTTAAAGCGAGACTGTCTCAAATAAACCAGGATAAAGCTCAAATAAAAAAATCAGAAGCTGAATTTTCCCTGGCTAAACAAAATCTTGCATACACGAAATTATATGCACCCTTTGACGGCTGGGTTACAAAAAAAACTGTTGCAGTAGGTAATTACGTTACTAACGGAAAAAATTTAATGGCAATAGTCCCGAAGAATTTATACATACAGGCAAATTATAAGGAAACAAAAATAACACATTTGAAAGTCGGAATGCCGGTAACCATTACAATAGACTCTTATCCGGGGATAGAGTTTAAAGGGCATATTGACAGTATTCAGTCCGGATCGGGTGCGGCGTTCAGCCTTCTGCCTCCGGAGAATGCAACGGGTAATTTCGTTAAAATTGTTCAGAGGGTACCGGTTAAAATAGTATTTGATAAAATTCCAGACCCTTCAAAATATAAACTTTCTATCGGGATGTCTGTAGAAACAAAAATACATCTTCCTTAATAAAAGTTAAAGGATTAGAGAGAGGTATGGAAGATATTAAGAAAATTAGTCCATGGTTCATTGCAGCTGTAGTAATGCTTCCTACAGGAATTGAAATGCTCGATACTACTGTAGCCAATGTATCATTACCGTATATTGCCGGAGGCCTTGCTGCAAGTGTTGATGAAAGCACATGGTTACTGACTTCATATATAATTTCAAATGCCGTAATGCTGCCAATCACATATTGGTTTTCGGATAAACTTGGAAAAAAAAACTATCTTTTAGCAAGTGTTTTTGTCTTTACGGCAAGTTCTGTAATGTGCGGATTATCAACAAGTTTGAGTGAGCTTATTTTTTTTCGTATACTTCAAGGTATTGGAGGAGGCGGACTTGCCCCGTTATCCCAGGCAATTATGCTGGAGTCTTTTCCAAAGGAAAAGCATGGAGAAGCTATGGGGTTTTTCGGTCTGGGAGTTTTAGTAGCTCCGATAATAGGCCCATATATAGGCGGCTGGCTTTCAGATAATTATTCCTGGCACTGGATATTTTTTATTAACTTTCCTCTGGGAGTGTTTTCTTTTTATCTCATAAAATATTTCATTCCGGAATCTTTTAACAGTAACAGAAATAAAAAAATTTCTATGGACTATATCGGCCTTTTATTGCTGATCCTTTTCATAGGTCCGATGCAGATTGTTCTTGACAAAGGGCAGGAAAATGACTGGTTCAACTCAGGTTTTATTATTTTCTTTTTTATTATTATGGCGGTTTCTTTTGTATGTCTTCTCGTCTGGCTGCTCAAAGGCAAAAACCCAATTATAGATCTGAAAATATTTCGTGACAGGAACTACGCACTGGGGACTTCCGCACTTTTTATAAGAGGTTTTATTTTCTATGCTTACGGCGTGATTTACCCGCTTTTTCTTGAAAAACTTTTAGGATATAATGCGACATTAAGCGGAAAAGTTTGCATGTATGCCGGCATAGGTGTAATAGCAGTTATGCCTATTGCCGGATGGCTGACTGAAAAATTTAATCCTAAAATTATTGCACTTACAGGTGTTGTACTTTCCTGTTACGGACTCTGGCAGATTGCAGGGCTTAATCTTAATGCTGATTTCGGAACCATTATACTGTATCGTGCATGTGTAGGTATAGGATCCGGGCTCATGTTTATTCCGTTAAATACAATTGTCTACTCTTTTGTTGGTAATACAAATATCACAAAATGTACAGGGGTGGCAAATTTAGCGAGATCAATTGGCGGAAGTATAGGTATTTCAGCAGCAACGACTCTTGCCGTTAGAAGAAGCGACCTGCATCAGACTGTGCTTGTGAACCATACAGATACCTTGACCAGACAGTTCAATGACTATTTCAATACAGTCAAAAGCCAGCTGCATACAGGAGACCAAACTGCTTATCAGTTTTTGTATGACAAGGTTTTGAAGCAGGCGAATTTACTTGCATATCTTGATATCTTTAAGCTGCTATTTATTCTTTTTATTGTCACTGTACCGTTTATACTTCTTACAAAAACAATAACAAAGAAACAGAAAAAACAAAATTCAATATCAAAATAATTTCAGTCAAAAAAAAACTGTTAATGTGTAGGGAGGTAAAGCAGATATTCAGTAAATTTATATTATACAATGTCATTGAATTAAGGTAAAATTATTGATTTTACTGCATTCACACGGAACCATCAGTCTTCGCTGGAAGCTACGCCAAGACACAGGAGGACTGGTTCCCTCCACCACGCATACTGTATTTGCGGAGGGAATCAATCCCTTGATTCCGAATGCATTATCCTTAATTCAACAGCATTGACTCATTATCTACAAATTTCGTTTGGATAACTGAAGTTCAATCTCCCAGACAAGTGCCAACTTCTTTTGCGCACCTTATCCAGGGATGGTCAATAGGAACAAGCTTTTTCTTTCCTACAACTTTATCAAGCGGTACAGGCTCAGCTTTATCACCTTTAGAGGCAACCATGACTCCGAACTCTTCATTTTTAATTAGCTTGGCGGCAGTAGTGCCCAGCCTTGTGGCCAGCAGCCTATCACCTGCTGAAGGTGTGCCTCCTCTTTGCAAATGCCCTAAGATTGTCACTCTTGATTCAATTTTACATAATTTCTGCAGCTGTTCTGAAACCCACATTGTATGATTGGAAAGTTTTTCTCTGATTTTCTTTATTTCTTTTGATGCTTTTTTCTTTTCATCCTTATTCTTGGCATTTTGTTTTGCGTTCTCTGCCTTTTTTAATTCTTCTGCGACTTTTTTAGGTATGGCACCTTCTGAAACAGCAACGATACTGAAATGCTTTCCGCCGCGGCTTCTTTTACAGATTGCATCTGCTACAGTTTCAATGTTATACGGGATTTCCGGTAATAAAATTACATCCGCACCACCTGAAATTCCTGCTCCTAATGCCAGCCAGCCGGCATTGTGTCCCATTATTTCCAGGACTAAAATTCTGTGATGACTGCTTGCAGTACTGTGCAGTTTATCTATTGCTTCAGTAGCAATGCCCAGCGCAGTGTCAAACCCAAAAGTAACATCAGTCATCGCAACGTCATTATCAATAGTTTTAGGCAAGGTAATAATATTCAGCCCCCGCTCCATAAGACGGTAGGCATTCTTTTGAGTTCCGCCGCCACCTAAACAGACTAAAACATCAAGATGATTTTTATGATAGTTTTCTACAATAACGTCTGTCATATCCAGAACCTTACTCCCGATAGGCATTTTATGAGGCTTGTCTCTGCTTGTTCCTAAAATTGTTCCACCTAGCGTGAGTATACCTGAAAGCTGCCTGCTTTCCAGTGGTATAATTTTATTTTGTACAAGACCTCTAAAACCGTCTTTAAAGCCCACAATGTCCATATTATATTTATTTAAAGCGGCTTTGCCTATACCTCTTATTGCAGCATTAAGGCCCGGACTGTCTCCGCCCGCTGTCAATATTCCAACATATTTAGCCATTTTTATTCTCCGTTTTTTTGGTATTTTTTATTTATTTTTTTAAAGAATATTGAGAAAGTGTCAGTATTACAGTAGTCTGTATAATAAAAAAATAAAATTCTTACAG
>JAIPJT010000011.1 GCA_021733985.1 Victivallales bacterium
CTGCAATTAAGCACGAACAAGCTGAAGCTTGAACTCCAACATTTTGATTTTTAATCGCACCAAAAAAATCTTCGTTTAAAAAATAACGATAAAAGTCTAATTATAAAGCCTATAGATGTTTTCGTTCAATCACTAAATACCCATTTTAATAAATGGACGACCACTATACCTATGCAGACAATTAAAAAAGAAATAAGAAAAAATATTCTTGAAGAACGGAAGAAACTTGCTTTGGAACAAGTAAAAGTTAAAAGCAGGAAGATAGTTGATTTAATTATCAGCAGCCGGCCTTTTAAAGAGTCAAGATTTATTACATGCTATTATCCGTTCAGGAACGAAGTAGATCTGCTTCCGCTTCTTGAACAAACAAATAAAACCCTACTTTTCCCTAAAGTAGTCAAAGGCCAAAAAGAGCTGGATTTTTATATAGCCGGAAGCCTGAATGATTTTGAGGCGGGAGTCTGGGGTATAATGGAGCCCCGTAAAGGCCTGCCTAAAATACCCATCCCCGAAATTGACCTGTTTCTGGTGCCGGGTGTAGCATTTTCAGGAACAGGAGAACGTGTCGGATACGGTGGCGGATATTATGACAGCACTCTTATAAAACGCCGCAGAAGCTGCCCTGCCCTGGGCGTTTGTTTTGATATTCAAATTGTAGAACCGGGGTTCTCTGATGAATGGGATCAGAAGCTTGACTGTTTAATCAGCGAATCAGGAACTCTGAGGTTTACGTGATTTTTTGCGAATTTTCCGTTCTTCTCTGAAAGAATAGAGCACCGGGACCATAAGTGTTGTAATAATCTGAAAGATCATCCCTCCGAAAACAGGAACAGCCATAGGTACCATAACATCGGAACCTCTTCCAACAGAGGATAATATCGGAATCAGTGCAAGGACAGTTGTAGCTGTAGTCATCAGACAGGCTTTAATTCTTCTGTTACCGGCATGCATAATATTTTCATGAACTCCTTCTATATTCTGCGGAGTTTTTGCAATAAAAGTTTCTTTTACATAAGTTGCAAGAATTACTCCGTTATCGGTCGCTATTCCGAAAAGAGCCAGGAACCCCACCCATACAGCTACGCTTAAATTGATTGTCTGCATATGAAAAAGCTCCCTTAAGTTTACTCCTAAAATGCTGAAATTCATAAACCAGGGCTGTCCGTAAAGCCACAGCATAATAAAACCTCCGCACCATGCGAGAGCAATTCCGGAAAATACAAATGTAGAAACAGTTACAGACTTAAACTGGAAATAAAGTATGATAAAAATCAGGACAAGTACAAACGGTATAATAATTAAAAGCCTTTTAGCCGCCCTTATCTGGTTTTCATAATTCCCTGCAAACCTGTAGGTTACCTTTTGAGGCAAAGTTACAGTTCCTTTTTCCAGGGCTCTTTTAATAGCAGTCTTTGCATGTTCTACAACATTTACTTCAGCATGCTTCTCTTTTTTATCAAAGAAAACATAGTTTACCAGGAAACCATCTTCACTTGTAATGTTCTGCGGTCCTCTTCTGAATTTAAATTCGGCCAGCTGTCCGAGCGGTATATGCTGGTTATCGGAAGTTGTAATTAAAACTTTTCTTAATGCTTCTATATTATCCCGAAGTTCACGCATATAGCGGATACGGACAGGGTAACGTTCCCTGCCCTCAACAGTTGTTGTAACTACTTTGCCTCCGATTGCGGCCTCAATTTCATCAAGGACATATTCAAGTTTAAGGCCGTATCTGGCAATAGTATCTCTCTTAACATCTATTTCCAGGTAAGGTTTTCCTATGATCCTGTTGGCAAAAACAGTTTTCGCCCTTATAGAGGGGACTTTCTTTAATACCTTTTCTATTTCATAAGCGGCCTTTTCAATATCTTTTAGATTCATCCCTTTAATAACTACACCGAGCGGAGCTCTCATCCCGCTTTGTAGCATAACAATCCTTGTCTCTATCGGCTGTAACTTCGGTGAGGAAGTAACTCCGGGCATATTTGCCGCTTTCACAATTTCCTCCCAGATGTCATCAGGAGAATTTATACCATGCCAGTATTTTCTTCCGGGATTTAAAGCCGGCAGAAGTTCGGGACGCCACTGTCTGAATACGTTACCTCCGCCATCGGGAATAAGGTTACCGTTTTTATCCCTGATAAATTTTCCTTTGACAATATACGGTTTCCCGTCCGGTGCCGTGATTTTTTTTCCATCAGCATTCCTGAAATAGTCTTTTTGGTTAGGCTCGTATTTAAATCTTAAGTAGCGGCCGTTTTTATTTGACAGATATTTCTGTTTATAGTTGATAATTGTTTCTATCATTGACAATGGAGCTGGATCTAAGGCTGTATCAGCCCTGCCGGCTTTACCCACACAATCTGTTATTTCAGGTATTCGATTTATCAGAATATCCTGTTTTGTTAGGATTTTGTTCACTTCTCCTATAGAAGCATTAGGCATCAGTGACGGCATAAGCAGGAAAGAACCTTCATCCAGTGAGGGCATGAATTCTTCTCCTAAACCCGGAAAAAGTTTATCCATATCCGCTGCAAAACCGGATTCCCCAACTTGTTTAGGAAAAACAGAAAACAGTGGTTTTATTCCGAACCAGGACAACAGCCCCAGCAGGACAATGCATAAAGGAATTATTGAAAAGATTTTTTTATGCTTGAGGCAGAAGTTTAACATACCGGTATAGCCTTTTTCGAACAAATAATATAAAAAGAGAAAAAAAGCTATAGGAATAACAGCAAACAGCATATTTACAGCAAAGCTTCTATCATAACCTACCGGATGCCAGTGAAAAGCAAGTATAACCATGACAATGGCGGGTATAATCAGATAGTTTAATCTCCTGATTAAAGACTTTATCCTTTCAGGAGCAAACTTTAACAGTATATCAAATAAGATAACCAAAAGTAATAATATAGAAATAATACTGCTGAAGCTCCAGGCCAGCACGGCTATAAAAATGAGCAGGATATAATAACATACTTTTATTATACCTGACTTTTTAAATTTTATATACTTAAAAAGAATATGCGCAGCCGGGGGGATAATAAAAAGTGATATAAAACATGCGGCCGCCAACGTGAAAGTTTTTGTAAAAGCCAATGGTCTGAAAAGCTTACCTTCAGCATACTGCAGCATAAATACAGGAAGAAAACTTATAATTGTGGTTGTTACAGAAGTTAGAATCGCTGATGAAACTTCCGAAGAGGCCTCATAGATTATACGGGAAAAAGACTTCTCTTCAGGAGCATTTTTCATATGTTTTACTATATTCTCACATATAACTATACCCATATCAACTACAGTGCCGATAGCTATCGCTATACCGGATAGTGCAACAATATTGGCGTCTACATTAAATATTTTCATCAGTATAAATGCAAACAGGACCGACACCGGAAGAAGAGCTGATATCAATCCTGCAATTTTCAGCTGTCTTATCATTAGCAGAATGACTATTACAGCTACAAGAATCTCTTCAAAAAGTGCCGAATTCAGTGTCCCCAGAGTCTCATATATCAGTCCGCTTCTGTCATAGAAAGGCACAATTTTTACCTGCGAAACGGTTCCGTCAGATAAGGTCTTCTTGGGAAGTGACGGAGATACCTCTTTAATCTTTTCTTTCAGCCTGTTTATTACCCGCAGCGGGTTTTCACCGTATCTTACAATAACTACACCGCCAACTACTTCAGCTCCTTCTTTATTAAGAATTCCTCTTCTGTAGGCAGGCCCTAAATGTACTTCTGCTATATTTTTTATATAAACGGGCGTGTGGTCAACCTCACAAACTACACTGTTTTCTATATCCTGTATACTCTCAATATATCCGAGGCCTCTTATAAGATATTCGGCACCGTTAACCTCAAGAGTATTAATCCCTATATCTTTATTGGCATTTTTCACTGCACTGTAGACATCTTTAAGGCTTATGTCGTAAGCCCGCATTGCGTCCGGATTGAGGTCTATCTGATATTCCTTTACATAACCGCCTACAGAGGCAACCTCGCTAACACCCTCAGTAGAAAGCAGTGCATATCTAACAATCCAGTCCTGTATCGAACGAAGCTCATCCAAATCCCAGCCTCCTGTGGGATTGCCTTTTTTATCGATACCCTCAAGGGTATACCAGAAAACCTGTCCTAAAGCAGTCGCATCAGGCCCTAATTTAGGATTAACTCCGGCAGGGAGCAAATTTGTCGGAAGACTGTTAAGTTTTTCAAGAATTCTGGTTCTGCTCCAGTAGAAATCCACATCATCCTCAAAGATTATATATATTACAGAAAAACCGAACATAGAACTTCCCCGGACTGTTTTTATACCCGGAAGCCCCATCAGGTTGGTCACAAGTGGATAAGTTATCTGGTCTTCAATATCTCTTGGAGAGCGTCCTTTCCATTCAGTAAATACAATTTGCTGGTTTTCACCGATATCCGGGATAGCATCAACAGCTACAGGTTTTCTCTCAATGCCTATATTCCAATCGAATGGTGCAACATAAACTCCAAGCAGTATAATTATCAGCAATAAGCAGAGGACCACAAATTTATTATCCAGGCAGTATTTGATGAGTTTATTAAGCATAGTCTATTAAATCCTCTCTTCTTTGTAAATCAATATCATTGAATTAAGGATTATGCATTCGGAATCATCAGCCGTCGTACAGAAGTTGCTGTACTATGACCGACACAGAAGGATTGATTTCCTCCACAGAATACAGAATTCGTGGTGGAGGGAACCAGCCCCCCTGATTCCGTGAACGCGGCAAAATCAATAATTTTGTTTTAATTCAACGGCATTGATATGTAAGTGGTTATTATTGCTGTTTTAAATTCCCGCATTTTTTCATAGTATTCCCAAAATAAGGATTTGCAACGGGCTTCTCATCCTGATACCAGTAGGCCCCTTTATTATTAAAGGCCATACTGCATTCGTAACAATATGTTTTTCTTCCCGTTATGGATGGCAGCCCTTTTAACAATGGACTTAATGTTGCGGTCAAGCTGAAAAATCCCTTTCTGAAACTTTTGATTTCTACTGTTTTGTCAAGGCCTTTTACGGTTTTTAAAATTTCAGCAATTTTGACTTTAGCAGTTTTGTTAAATTCTCTCTTTTCAGTTTCATCTAATGATAAGATATAATCTTTAAATAATTTCGCATTTTTTTCAGCAGCCTTGAAATTATCATCCGCCAACAGTTTTTGTAAATCAAAATAAAAATTTGATACAGCAGTTACAGTTCTTTTCGCGGTCTTACTCGTTTCCGCATTATTTTGTTCTTTATTATCAACGTTCAGCAAAGACATCATCCCTGCATTGCCGGTTTTTATCTGAAGTTCACTGTCAATGCTGAAGCTGCCTTTAGTAACAACTTCCTCTCCCTGTTTCAAACCTTTTTCGACAATATAATAATTCCCGGCTTTAGGGCCGAGAGTGACTTCCCTGGCCATATAAGTTCCCGGTTGCATTTTTACATATACGATCGCCCTGTCCCCTGTAATGAGAGGCGCTGATGCCGGAATAACAAGCGGCAGTTCATCTCCGCCGGAATCTCCCTTATAAAAATCTAATTTTGAAGCAGGAATTAAGTCCATTCCGCAAATATCACATTTACCGGGCCTGTCTTTAATAATCTGCGGATGCATAGGGCTTATCCACTTACCTTTTAAAGATTCAGAGAGCACTTTACCACCGGCCCCTAACTGGATATAAACTTTTGCCTCAGCAAACATTTCAGGTTTAAGAAGCTTTTTACTGTTATCTACAATTACTCTCGCTTTAGCTGTTCGTGTTTTATCGTCCAGTACAGGCTCAATAAAAACAATTTCTCCCTCAAATTCTTTTCCGGGTAAACCGTCCACAGTAAACACAACCTTCTGGCCGTATCTCAGAAAAGGCAGATCCATTTCATAGGCATCTAAATCCAGCCAAAGCTGAGTTAAATCTGAAATCTCAAAAAAAGGATCACCCTTTTTAAAATACTGGCCCTCAACTATATTTTTTTTGAGGATAGTTCCGTTTATTGGGGCATAAACAACAACGGTATCTTTAATTTTCCCTCTTTTCATAATTTTATTTATCTGATTTTTAGTAAAACCAAGAACACGCATCTTATTCAGTACAGAGCTGTAAGTTTTAAGAAAGCTTCTTTTCCTTTCCGGATTATCAGTCCGCTGAGCTTTCCGATAGGCATTTTTTGCTATAAGTATTTCCTGTTGGTTGACATACACGTCTGCTCCAAAGACTTCAGCCAGGTGAGTCCCTTTTTCTACAAATAATCCGGTGTAATTTGCAAACAGTTTTTCCACTCGTCCATTGAAGTGTGCAACTATCTTTGCGGATACTGTCTCATCATAATCGAGTTTACCGGTGAGGTTCAGCATAAAAGCAACTTTTTTACGCATTACTTTAGATGTCTGGACCTCAGAAAGTTTCTCTGCATAACTCGAAAGTTTTAATTCGCCCCTATTGCTTTCCATTTTCTGCTGTGTCTTTTCCATTGGAATCAAATCCATAGAGCAGATAGGGCATTTCCCGGGTTTATCTCTTTTGATCTGAGGATGCATTGAGCATGTCCATATTTGTCCGTTATCGCCTTCAATTTCAGCAAAAACCGGACAAACAGCAGTATTAACTACAGTCAATGTGATTAAAATCAAATATAGAAGAACAGTCTTTTTATAAAACATTTTTTTACCTTTCAGTATTTTTATAAACAATTTTAGTTCGGCGAATGTCAAATTACAATAGTTAATTAAGCCATTTAAACTTATCGGCAGTTTGTCAAAAATGCTTCAAGGCGCGGTCTATCCCCTGATATCACAACTGAAGTTTCGGGTTTCAAATTGTTTCTATTTTCCATAATTCGCGTTAACCTGATCTATTCATAAAAAAGTGAAAAAATGATATTAGTTATTTATTATAAGGTTGTTATATTTTTTCATGCGAAAAACTTTGTTTTTCTTAGTTTTTTTCACTTTTTTACCAAAAGTGTGCCGGTTTTACCGTATCTACTTCGTTAACTGCAACCCAAGTGCTGTCGTATGGCTGGTATGCAGTACAAAGTACATACCTGTCAGTGGACGGCACATGGCTTCGTTTTGTTGCCTTGTAGCTACAGCAAATCCGACACATGAATAATTCAGGTTAATTGGCGTAATCTGCGGACAAACCTTTTTTAAATTTTAATTTTTCTGCTCACTCTAACATTTTTAAAATCGGGCGCTTTGCATTTTTGATGGTTTGTTCGTCAAGTTCTATTTTGTACTGCATATTTTCAAGTGAATACAGGATATCCTCAAGTTCTATCATTTTCATATTCATACATACGGCCTGTTCAGAAATCGGTATAAACTGTTTTTCGGGATTTTCCTTCTGAAGCCTGTAGATCATCCCTATTTCTGTTCCTATGATAAACTGTTTTGCCTCCGATTCCCTGACATATCTCAGCATCCCTGAAGTACTCAATGCCGCATCAGCCATATCAACTACTTCCGGCAGGCATTCAAGGTGGACGACTGTCTCCGCATCCGGAAACTCTTTTCCCTTTCTTTCGATCATTTCAGATGTAATTCTCATATGTGTAGGACAAAAACCGTCCCACAATATCATTTCCCGGTTTAACTTTTTTGCTATATTGGCTCCCAGGTTTTTATCAGGCAGAAAAATAATCTGTTTGTTTACAGGTATCCCGGCTGTTATTTTTTCTGCATTGCCGGAAGTACAGCATATATCAACTTCGGTTTTCAGATCCGCTGTGCTGTTTACATAACAGACAGCAACAGCTCCGGGATACTTTTTTTTGAACTCTTTAAGTTCTGCCGAGGATGCCATGTCGGCCATAGGGCAGCCGGACTCCTTTACAGGGTGCAGGACCGTTTTTTCGGGAGAAAGTATTTTTGCGGTTTCAGCCATAAATTTCACTCCGGCAAAAACAATTACCTTTTCCGGGATATCAGCGGCCTTACGGCTCAGTTCCAGAGAGTCACCGCAAAAATCAGCTACTTCCTGTACTTCACCGAGAACATAGTTATGTGCAAGAATAATTGCATTTTTCTCTTTTTTTAATTCAAATATTTTATTTTTAATTGATTCTGTATTCATTTTACCTCAGCAATTAATTATTTAGTTTTTACTTTCAACTCCGGTTTAGGTATAGTTAATACAGTATTGGGCGAAATGCTTTCAGTAAGCCACACGTTCCCTCCAATAACCGAATCATGCCCAATCGTTATATCGCCGAGAACTGTCGCACCTGAATAAACTGTCACATTATCCTCCAGTGTCGGATGCCGCTTAATTCCTTTAACGATATTACCGTTCTCATCTTTAGGAAAAGAGAGAGCCCCGAGCGTAACGCCCTGATAAATCTTTACATTATCACCAATGTTTGCTGTTTCACCTATGACAACCCCGGCACCGTGATCTATAAAAAAATTATTGCCGAGTTTTGCTCCGGGATGAATATCTATTCCGGTATCCGAGTAAGCCAGAGAAGCCATCATCCTCGGCAGAAGAGGAATCCCGGCAGAATACAGTTCATGGGCAACCCTGTGGACTGTTACCGTATATATACCGGGATAACTCAAAATAATTTCCTCAAAACTTTTTGCAGCCGGATCGCCTTCGTAGGCCGCCACAACATCATTCTTTAAGGTGTTTCTTATTTCAGGCAGTTTTTTGATTAAATTAGCGGCGGTATCATCGGCCTGCTTATAAATATCGCACTCACTGCATTTGTTTATAGTGCAGTGATACCGCAATGACCTTGTTATCTGCCTGGAAAGCTCTATATAGACCCTTGAAACAATATCACCGATAAAATAATGCGCATTTTCCAAATTGATTATCTTTTTTTCCGCAAAACCCGGAAAAATTATTTCTCTTATATCTTTTAAGATCAATGCTATTTCTTTTCTGCTCGGTAAATTTATCCCTGCAATATGATTTATACCCTGCATATTTTTATAAGATGAGCTGAGTTCATTTATTACTTCTGGAATAAAATTTGCCGGTATCTTTCGTTTTATACATTCTTCTGAACAATTTTCCATAATAATCACTTCCTTTCGATTTATTTAGTGTCAGGATCGTTTTTCAATCTGCTTTAATTCCCCCTCCTCCAATCAGGCGGTTATGACAGTAAACTGCAACGGCCTGCCCCGGAGTTACCGCACGAACAGGTTTCAACAGTTCAAAAGATGCTGTAGAGCTGTTAATTTCAGTTACAACTCCGCGTACAGGCTCCTGTCTATAACGTGTCTGTATTTCATATATACTATCCTGTTTTATGAATTCCAGCCAGTTCATATTGTCTGCAGCAAAGCTGTTTTTAAATAATTCCTCGGTATTGGTGCTTACAGTCACCTTTCCCGTTTCCCGGTTTATATCATTAACATAGCCCGGTTTGCCCAGGGCTATTCCAAGCCCCTTTCTCTGACCAATAGTAAAATTTTCAATTCCATTATGTTTTTTCAGTTTTTTCCCGTTCTCATCTACCAGATAACCACTGATACTTTTTCCGTTAAAAATTCTTTTTAAAGTTTTCTGAAAAGTTTCATCCTTATAACCGAAGCATGCATCCTGGCTTTCAATTTTATCAGCATTCGGGAGGCCTATCTTTTTTGCAGTTTCTCTAACTTCGGATTTTGTCATACAACCAAGCGGCATATATGAAAAATCCAGCTGTTTCTGGGTTAGGGCAGACAGGAAATAGGTCTGGTCCTTACTGTTGTCCAAATTTCGATAGAGATATGCTTTCCCTTTACTGTCTCTTTTAATTATTGAATAATGTCCTGTAATAATTCCGCATGCTCCGAGTTTTTCAGCAAAATCCATAAGCGCGCCGAATTTCAAGTAATAATTACACAGTATGCACGGATTAGGTGTCCTTCCGTTTTTATACTCCTCCCATGAAGGCCTGAGTACTTTATTTTTAAACAGTTCTCTAACATCAAAGAAATAGTGGGGAATATTAAGTGTTTCAGCTGCAAGCCGAGCCTGCATATTGTCTTCAGCCCCGCAGCAGGCCCTGCTTTTTTCACGATAATCATCACAGGATCTCATCCTTAAAGTAACTCCTATAATATTATACCCTTTTCTGAGGTATAAATAAGCGGCAACGGAGGAGTCGACCCCTCCGCTCAATGCTGCAACATATGTAACTTTATTACTCATACTAAAATTATCTTTCAGTTAACCGAATATGGGTTCATCCCACAATGGAATTTTCTTACCAAGCCCCATTTTTTCAGCATTCCGGTATATTCTATGAGCTTCTGAGAGGTCATGAATCCCCATGCCTATCGGATTAAAGAAAATTTTCTCTTTATCGGAGCTTCTGCCGGTTACACTGCCTGTAATTATCTCTCCGAGGTTCCCCCGGATTTTTTTATCTGAGATTACTCCGTCCCTTACGGCTCTCCAGCTTACATCAACACCATGGTGTTTGACCTGATACCAATCATCAACAACTACAAAATCCATCACTTTTAAAGCTTCCGCAGGTGTGTCCCAAAAAGATATTTCACAGTGGAGCGCACCTTCCTTATACCATTCAGGTTTCACATACGGTTTTTTCGCCATTGTAGCAGTACTTATAACGTCCGAATCAATAAATGCTTCTTCTACGGTATCCACAAATTTAAGTTTTATATCAACGTTATTTGCTTTCATCTTTTCCGAAAAATAATCATATATCTTAGGATTTATATCATAAACTCTGCATTCTTCTAAGGCAGGCACAGCACCTTTCATGGCCATAACCTGAGTTATACCCTGCACGCCTGCCCCGACAAGGCCCAGTACCTTTGAAGTCTTTTTTGCTAAATATTTAGCTGCAACACCGGAAGCTGCTCCGGTTCTCATTGCACTTATAAGGGTTCCATCCATTATACACGAGGGCATCAAAGAATCGGGATTACTGATTATTATTACTGCGTTTGCTCTTGGAAGCCTGAATCTTGCTGGGTTATGGGGACGACTTGGGATATATTTTATCCCGGAAGTATTCACCGGCCCGATTAAATTTCTGCTCTCCAGTTCATCTGAGTAATTTTCACCCCCGAGAAAAGAAGGCATTGACATAATTCGTCCTGTTACTTCTTCCGTCTCAGGCCCTCCCCACCTTATTACAGGTTTCCCCGGCTGGATATAATCATTTTTTCCATGCAGAAAAAATGAACGTTCAACCGCCTTCAAGCAACCTTCCATATCACGACCGCCCGCCTTTATACACTCTTCCTGCTGTAAATAGAGAAATTCAACTCTCTTTTCCATTGCTGTCCCCTTCTTTCTAAATTTTACAAACGAGGTATTGTCTTACTTCACCGTCTATAGTCTATCAATTTAGTAGAGTTTTCACATAAAAAAAGTTAATTTATAATTTCGTTAAGAATTTTTATTGTATAATCAATATCTTCGGCGGTATTATTCAGACCAACCGAAAATCTTAAAGAGCCATACAGTTCTGACCTCGGCAGCCCCATGGCGCTGAGTATTCTGGATGGTTCTTCGCTTCCCGAACTGCATGCGGAACCTATTGAAACTGCAATACCTTTAAGATCCAGCTTAACAAGCATTGCTTCATTGATCTCCCCGCTAAAACTTATGTTACTTGTGTTATTGATTCGTTTAGCAGATGAACAGTTGATCTTAGCTTTGGGAATTGTATTAATGATACCTTTTTCGAGTCTTTCCCTAAGCAGTTTTAAATAATTCATATTTTCTTCAAGATTTTCTACAGCCATTTCACAGGCTTGTCCTAATCCTGCAATTGCAGGGACATTTTCCGTTCCGGGCCTTAATCTGCGCTCCTGTCCTCCGCCATTCATCAGAGGCTGTAATTTTACACCTCTGCGAATATACAGGGCTCCGACTCCTTTGGGCCCATAAAGTTTATGTCCTGAAACAGTCAGCATGTCAACACCGAGTTCTTCGACGTTTACAAGCATCTTTCCTGCAGCCTGAACTGCATCTGTATGCAAAAAAATCCCCTTCTCTTTAGTGATTTCAGAGATTTTTTTTATATCGTTGACTGTCCCGGTCTCATTATTTGCCAGACATAAAGAAACAAGCTGAGTATGAGATGTGATGCTCTTTTTAAGTTCATCTGCCGATGCCAAACCGTTTTTGTCAACAGGAAGATATGTAACTTTAATACCTTTATTTTCCAACTCTTCAAAGGTGTTAAAAACTGAACTGTGTTCTACTGTACTCGTTATAATATGTTTTTGACAGGAAGTCCTATTCAGGCCAATACCCTGAACTGCCAGATTATTTGCCTCCGTCCCGCTGCCGGTAAAAATAACTTCATCAGGGCGGGATTTAATTAAAGAGGCAACCTGAAGCCTGGCTTTATCTACAGCCTGCATTGCTTTTTGTCCGTACGAATGACGGCTTGACGGGTTACCGAATTCATTCTTGAAAAAAGGATACATTGTCTCAAGTACTTCTTCTGAAAGCGGTGTAGTAGAATTGTAATCCAGAAAAACTTTTCGCATAATAATTATTCCTGTGCAGCCTGCAGAGCCTGATCAAAATCTGAAATTATATCATCAATATTTTCTATGCCTACAGATACCCTGATCAGACCGGGGGTAATTCCTGCAATTCTTTTTGCGTCATCTGACATCTGCTGATGTGTAGTTGAACTCGGATGAATAACAAGAGTTCTTGCGTCGCCGACATTTGCTAAATGTTTTGCGAGCTTTACGCTGTCAATAAATTTAACAGCTGTTCCGGTTCCGCCTTTAAGTTCTACCCCCAATACCGAACCAAATCCGCCGCTCAAGTATTTTGAAGCATTTCCATAAGATGGATGTTCCGGTAGACCTGTGTAATTTACATTTTCAACTGAAGGGTGCTTCTTCAGAAATTCAGCAAGCGACAGTGCATTTTCGCAATGTTTTTTCATCCTGAGAGAAAGTGTTTCCAGTCCCTGGATCGTGTTGAAAGAATTTGTCGGACTCGGACACGGACCGATATTTCTCATACCCTGCACTCTGGCTTTCGTTATAAATGCAATATTACCTATACCCGGAACATCGCCCAGGGCATCCCAGTAAACTACACCATGATAACTTGGGTCAGGAGTAGTAAATTCTGAAAATCTACCGGAAGACCAGTCAAATTTACCGCTGTCAACTATCATACCGCCAATAGATGTGCCATGTCCGCCAATCCATTTAGTCGTGGAGTAAAGTATAATATCAATACCATATTCAAACGGCTTAAAAAGTCCGGGGGCAAAAGTATTGTCAATAAAAAAAGGAATATTTACAGAGTGTGCCGCCTCCGCTATTTTTTCAAAATCCGGGACATCGCCTTTAGGATTTCCAATTGTCTCTCCGTAAACAATTTTAGTATTTTCTTTTATCGCTGACCTTACAGCTTCCGGGGTAAACTCTTCCAGAAAAGTGACTTCAATTCCGAATCGTGGAAGAGTATAGCGGAAAAGTGTTTCAGTCCCTCCGTATAATGAGCCTGAAGATACAATATGGTCACCTGTTTGAGCTATATTTGTGACGGCAAGGAAAATTGCCCCCATACCGCTTGAAGCAGCCAGAGCGCCTGTTCCCCCTTCAATAGCAGCAATTCTTTTTTCAAGAACATCAGTTGTCGGATTCATAAGCCTTGTATATATGTTTCCGAACTCTTTCAATGCAAAAAGACCTGCAGCATGTTCTGACGAATTAAAAACATAACTTGCAGTCTGATAAATCGGTACTGCACATGCCCCGGTTGCTTTATCATAATCATAACCGGCATGTAAACTTAAAGTCGAATTTCCATATTCACTCATAATAATTCCTTCATTTTTATCTGTTAATAATTTTTATATCTTCAAATTTCACTAATTTTTTCGTGTCTTAAAATAACTAAGCCTTTATCTCAAAGAACTCTTATATGTTTAACATATTACCTTGGTCATGGTTATTTATTGTTGATTTGGTGATTTGGTGATTTGTTAATCTTGGTCTTAATCTGTTAGTCCTTAATCTCAGTCTCAGTCATAATTTTTAACACATCAATTCATTGTCTTAACCCTCATCTCCTAATCATCACTTCTCCTTAATTTTATGCCGCACTTCGTATTATCCAGTCTGAGATCAGTGTTGAACTAAGATTAGGATTAAGATCGAGATCTAGATCTAGATCTAGATCAAGATCAAGATTAAGATCAAGATTAGGATTAGGATTAGGATTTTTCATTGAACAGATCGGTTGAAAGGTATCTTTCCCCTGTATCAGGGATAACAACGAAAATATTTTTATTATTTTCGTCCTCTGCAATTTTCAATGCGGTAAAGACGGCTGCGCCTGAACTTATTCCGCATAAAATACCCTCCAGTGCCGCAAGCTTTTTTGAAGTATCCAGGGCATCCTTATCCGATACTTTAAAAACTTTATCAATCAGCTCGGTATTAAGTACTTCAGGGACAAATCCGGCTCCAATACCCTGAATTCCATGTTTTCCGGGCTTCTCTCCTGAAAGAACGGCAGAAGTCTCCGGTTCAATTCCATAAATTTTCAAATCCGGCTTCTTTTCTTTGAGAAATTTCCCGGCTCCGCTAATGGTTCCTCCAGTACCGATACCGGCCACAAAAATATCTATTTCCCCTTCAGAAACCTCCCATATTTCCGGCCCAGTCGTCTTGTAATGTATCTCGGGATTTGAAAAATTATTAAACTGCTGAGGCATAAATGCGCTCCTCTCTTCAGCTATCTTTTCTGCCATTTTTATAGCACCGTTCATTCCCTTGCTTCCATCTGTGAGTATAATTTCAGCGCCGAGCTGTTTCATTAATCTCTGTCTCTCAACAGACATAGTTTCAGGCATAGTTATAATCAGTCTATAGCCTCTTGAAGCAGCTGTCATAGCAAGGCCCAGTCCAGTATTTCCGCTTGTAGGTTCAATGATAGCTCCGCCAGGCTGTAAAAGGCCGGCTTTCTCTGCTTCATTGATCATGTTTACGGCAATCCTGTCTTTCACACTTGAGGTCGGGTTAAAGAATTCCAGTTTAGCAAAAATATTTGATTTAGACGAATTTATCCTGTTTAATTTAACTACGGGGGTATTGCCGACTGTTTCGCTTATATTATTAAAAATTTTCATATTACGTACTCCTGAGATTGACTGTTTTTTAATTTTTCAACTATAGATTCAAGTGTTATTTTTCCGGCTTCATTTCTTAGTGTCTTTGATAAATGATACCATATATCTGTCGTTGGACATCGCTTAAACAGCGGGCACAGTTCCTTCTCCTTTACACACTCTGCAAACTCAATCTTCCCTTCAAACAGCTCCATAACCTCCAGAACTGTTATATTTTTCGGATTTGCTTTTAAAATATAGCCCCCGTTACATCCCCGGACTGTAGCCGCAAAGCCGGCTGTCTTAAGCGGAATTATTATCTGCTCCATATATGGCTCTGTGATATTCTGCTCTTCTGATATTGACTTCCCTTTTACCGGTTTGTTATCAGGACTCATAGCAAGTTGGATAAGGATTCTTAAACCGTATCTCGTTTTAGTCGTAAGCTGCATAATAATTATTCCTCTGCATTATATTTATTAATTTCTGTTTTACTTAATTCACGGTTCAGGCTTCCGGTTTTGTAACCGTCGCAATCAATAGCAGCATATAAATAACCCGACCTTCTACATATATTGGAAAGTATTTTTCTATGCCGCCAGGCTTTGTCAATCTCGTCGGGAATAAATTCAAGCCTTGCAGTACTCTCCCTGTTTCTAACCCTGAATTGAGTAAAGCCAAGTTCCTTTATCTTTTTTTCTGTATCAGCTATTCTTTTAAGTTTAGCTCCGGTTATCTTTTCTCCATAAGGAATTCTTGAAGCTAAACATGCGTATGCAGGTTTTTCAGAAGTTGTCAACATGTATTTTGCCGACAATGTCCGAATATCTTTTTTGGTTAATTCTGCCAGGCTGAAAGGAGATATAATATTGAGCTCTTTCAATGCTTTTCTTCCGGGTCTGAAATCTTCAACGTCATCTATATTTGAACCGTCAAAAACAACTTTGCTCCCTGTAGATGCTGCAAAACTTTTTATACTGTTGAAAATATATTTTTTACAGTAATAACATCTGTCAGGTGGATTATTAATAAAATTGGGAATTTTCAACTCATCTATTTTTATAATTTTATGTTTCAGGTTCAGTTCTTTAGCAATGGTTACAGCTTCTTTAAGCTCATCCTCAGGAACAGCTGAAAAAAAGACAGTGATCAGATAAATATTTTCACTGCCAAGTACTTCTTTAGCTATCGCTGCAAGCAAAGTACTGTCGACTCCGCCTGAAAAAGCAACTGCCGCTGAATTATAACATGATATAACCTTCTTAAGTTTACTCAGTTTTTGATTATTGCACATCTTATATATTCCAGTTAAGGGTTTCTTTATTCCTCTTGACTTTGCCTCCTTCAAAATGTATTCCACATTCTTTATTCGAATCTTTCTCCCACCACCATCGGCAACTTCTCGAAGATTCTGCAGGACGGCCGGGGCGGGTACAGGGCTGACAACCTATCGTAAAATACCCTTTATCGTACAACGAATTATAGGGTACATTATTGTTCCGAATATAATCCCAGACATTCTGCTGTGACCATTTAGCCAACGGACAAAATTTATAGGTTTCATGTGCTTTGTTCCAACTGAAAATTTTGGTTTCATTTCTGAACCCAGACTGCTCACGTCTCAGGCCGGTAACCCATAAAGAAGTATTCCTCAGCGCCTTCCGTAACGGTTTAACCTTTCTGATATAGCAGCACCTCTTTCTGTCTTCAGGAGATTTATAGAACAGATTGGGACCGTAACCGTTAATTAGTTCATCTAAATCCTCCGGTTCCGGAGAATATACTTTTATTTCAATTCCATACCGGTCTATGATTCTCTGCCACACATCATAGGTTTCATTAAAATTCCGTCCTGTGTCGATCGTAAAAACCTCAAAGTCTGAACTAATACGCAAAAGCATATCCAATATGACTATACCTTCAGCACCAAAACTTGTTGACAAACTTATTTTACAATCTTTAAATTCCTTCAATGCCCATTTCAGCATCTCCAGCGAACTTAAATTCTCTAATTTTTTATTGACACCTTCAACATTCATACTCGTAACTTTTAAATCTTTTAAAGTTTTTATTAAATTATATTCATACTACTCTATAGTCTATATTGTTTATCTGTTTTGTAAAGTATTAAAAATAATTTTTTGCTTTTTTTATGATGGTAAAAAAATTGCAGTTTTTTAAAGAGAAGCTAAACTATATTATGAACATTATAAACTATACAATGTGTATGTGATTTTTTTAATCCGGCGTAGTATGGTGTGTTGGATAAATAAAACAAATCGTTTTGGGTATAATATTAAAAAACTGGTCAATTTTATGAAAATCAGAAAAGAGTTCACACAAACGGGGATACCCCTTATCGACGAACAGCATAAAAAATTTCTAAGGACTGCAGAGGAATTATACCTTCACCATAATCCCGGAGAATTTACGCCTCAGGAGGTAAAGGCGAAGCTTGAGGAAATGCAGGTATACATTCTAGAGCACTTTGATGCTGAAGAATTTTTAATGCTTTCAATAAATTATCCAAAGTTAGAAGAACACAAAAAGGTTCACCTGCAGTTTAAAGAATTAATAGACAGGCTTACTGTCGAATCAGAATCAACTTCAGATACAGCCGCTTTCGTAAAATACTTCAGTAACACTGTAATAAGCTGGATAAATGAAAACCTTGTAGATATCGATAATGAAATTGCGGAATATATAAAAGAAAATAACCTGTTTGATTTAATGAATTCCTGTACTAAATGTAAAGCCCAGTTCTGTAACAGAACCGAAGATGCTTCTAAAATAAGTACAACCTGCGCAACGAACGAAAAAGAAATAATCGCTGAAAGCCTTAAAGAGTATAAGCAAAATGAGGAAGTTGGTAAAATCGCCTTTAACTCTGCTATAGTTGAGTCTGAAGGATACTGCAGGGATATAAGACTGCTTGAAATTATTAATTTTGCCCGAAAGAATAATTATAAAAAGTTAGGGCTGGCATTTTGTGTAGGCCTGAGGGAAGAATCTGAAATAGCCGAGGAAATACTTAAGCATAATGAGTTCGAGGTAATTAGCGCAGCCTGCAAATTCAGTAACGTTGACAAAACCGAACTTGGTATTGATGAAAAAGATAAACTTGAACCTGGAAGTTTCGAATCGATTTGTAATCCTGTCGGACAGGCAATGCTTTTTAATAAAGAAAAAACAGATCTTAATATTTTGATTGGATTATGTGTTGGACACGATTCTCTGTTTTTTAAATATTCGGATGCACCGGTTACGGTCTTTGCTGTAAAAGACAGGGTATTAGGGCATAACCCCCTCGCCGCAGTATATACTTCTAAATCTTATTATAAGAAGAAACTTTATAATACCTGAAACATACTGGGAACTATAGAATAGAGCCTGTCCCAAAAGTAACCTTTTGTCAGGCTCAGTATTCAGTCACCAGTTGTCAGTTGCCGGTATTATTTTTTTTTATGGATAATTGCTATATTTGTTTAAAAAGTTTTTTACCCGGATTATGCGAGATATCGGCGCACTCGGAGAACTCGCCCTACCCTGTTTTTACCTAATATTGAACTCAGTAGAGTTAGCGGAAATCTTTATACACACATCATCTGATATGACAGGCTGCCGTATGACCGGGAAACAAAAGGAAAAGCATATCATAAACGTTTATGATATGCTTTAATATTATACTATCTTAGTATATTTTATTACTTTTTAGCTTTCACATAAATCCCCGAGCCTACAATATATGTTTTACCGTCTGCAAAAACGCTTTGAAAGTATATTTCTTTTTTCTGCTCATCTTTTTTGCCGGGAACTTTTGCTTTACATTCAAGCCAGCCGGAACTTTTCTTCTTTGCTACTTCAACCATCTTTTCAGTGGCCGGATCTATCTTTGCAGCATTTTTCCCTTCCAGTTCAGGATAGTTGGGATTGTACAGGCAAACCCCGGAATCGGAATAAACATAAATATAAGAATGTTTATGTTTGAAAACACTGTCTTTTCTGTCAAATACTTTATATGCTTCTTCCGGGCCGTATTTTTTTATTATATCACACGCTTTATGAACAACTTTCACTACAAAAAGGCGCTGTAGATTTAAGTCGTTCTTACTAATGGCTACGACATAAGTTTTCCCGGAGTCTGTTACAGCAATATCAGTATAGAAACTCATATGCTTAATCTCAAAAACATCTATAAGGTCGTCCCACCAGCCCTGGCTTCTGCGTTTCTGCCATTTTTCGATAGCATCTTTCGCAAGAACTTTTCCGTTTATTGAAGAAGTTTTAAGAACATTTTTCCCTTCTTTCGGTTTGAGGTCCGGATGAACAAGTATTTTACCGGTCTCAGGATCTATAACATAAACTCCGCCAAAATTATTATCATCTGTATCAATTTTTCTAATTTTATCCAGTGCATCTGTTCCATCTTTTTCCAGGAGATAAATACATTTATCCATGTTCAACCTGATCTGATTATATTCATCTGCCGTTTTCTGGAATTCAACAAGGTGACTGTTGCTGTAATAATGCAATGCAAAAAGTGAATTCAGTGATAAAAATATTCCCACCGCAGTTAAGAATACAATTTTTAGCATTTTAGACATTTGTTACTTCCTCCTTTGATAATTCTTAAATTGTTATATGTTTACCCTTTCATTTAGGATTATATTGAAAAAAAAAGTATATGTCAATAGTTATTTTGTGCTAATAATGATTTAACAGTAAAAGTATACAAAAATAGTTTTGTTTATTTTACAATTGTATTTAGTTGATTATGTTACCGTTCATTTATTAAACAAACATATTTGAGGAGCAGATTAATGATAAGAAAAGAGGAAGAAAAATGGTGGAAGGAACTGGTCGTTTATCAGGTTTACCCAAGATCCTTTAAAGACAGTTCAGGTAACGGTATAGGCGATCTGAAAGGCATAACTGAAAAGCTTGACTATATAAAATCATTAGGAGTAAATGCTGTGTGGCTGAATCCTGTCTATGAATCACCCTGTGATGATATGGGATATGATATAAGTGATTACAGAAATATACTCAGAGACCTCGGGACAATGGATGACTTTAAAATTCTTTTGAATGAAGCTCACAAAAGAAACATTTTAATAATAATGGATCTTGTGGTAAACCATACTTCCGACGAACATGAATGGTTTTCAGAAGCCTGTAAATCCAGGAACAACCCTTACCACGATTATTATTTTTTCAAAGATGCCCGAAACGGCATTCCAAACAACTGGGTTTCATTTTTCAGCGGTTCTGCCTGGGACTACAACGAGCCAACTGATGAATATTATCTCCATATTTTCAGTAAAAAACAGCCTGACCTGAACTGGGAAAACGAAAAAGTACGAAGAGAAGTATATGATATTATGAAGTTCTGGTTTGAAATGGGAATTGACGGCTTCAGAATGGATGTTATAAACCTTATTTCCAAGAAACCGGGACTGCCTGATAGAGATGAGGATGAAGATTTAGCTGAAAGCTATTCTTTCGGACCAAAGTTCCATGATTATATGAAAGAAATGAACAGAGAAGTGCTGTCTAAATATAAATGCGTAACTGTAGGAGAATGTCCGGGAACAACGGTAGAACAGGCTCTTGATACTGTAGGATATGACAGAAACGAACTACATATGATCTTTCATTTCGATGCAATGCCTCTGGATTCAGGACCCAACGGCGAACACTTCTACCCGGGAAAAGTTGATTATCAAAAATTCAAACAGGTCTTTACAAAATGGCATAAAGCACTATACGGCAAAGGATGGAACAGTATTTATCTGATGAACCATGACCAGCCCAGAGCTGTATCAAGATTCGGTAATGACGGGAAATACAGGGAAGAGACTGCGAAAATGCTTGCGACATTCCAGCTTTCTATGTGCGGCACTCCCTATATATACCAGGGCGAGGAAATAGGTATGACAAACTGTCATTTTGAACCAGAAGAATTCCGTGATATCCAGATGATCAACTATTATGCGGAAATGACCGCTAAAGGTTACAGCAAAGAAGAACTGCTTCCAGGTCTTCTGTACAAAGGAAGAGATAATTCGAGAACTCCTATGCAGTGGGATAGAACAAAAAACGGCGGTTTTTCAAATGCGGATAATACCTGGATCAAAGTAAACCCGAATTATGAAAAAATAAACGTTGATGAAAGCGAAAATGACCCTGACTCAATTTTGAATTATTTTAGAAAAATGATAAAGGCAAGAAAAAACAATAAAACTTTAGTCTACGGTGACTATGATATTATTGAACCTGATAATGAAAAAATTTATGCATATAAACGCTTTACCGATAATGATGAGCTGATTGTTATTCTCAACCTTACAGATGGTGAAGTAACCTTTAATTCAGGATACAACTTAAAGAGCAAGGCGGAAATCATAGGAAATTATTCCGGAACTAAGTTTAACAAAAAAAATGAAATTCAGCTAAGGCCGTATGAAGCTAAAATTATCAGATTATAAATTTTAACGGAAAAATCAGAAGTTGTTCTAACAGGCAATGGGATGATATGGAAAGGCAGTTCCGGGTTTACGGACAGGTAAAAAAGTCTGGAATTTTTTGTTTAGGAGGATCATTCAGATGTTATCTGAAAAGGCAGGCAAACGTTTTCCGGGTAGAAAACTATCGTTGGAGTTCAAACTTTTATATTAGACATAGCCTCAGCGAAAGTTTAAATGTGTGAGTTTGGACCCACAATTAATATAAACTTTCGGCTAATACGAATTAAAAAGCCTGAACTCTAACGGAAAAACACTTATTTTGTTATTTTATGTGCAAGCCAGGCCAGGTTTTCTGCAAATCTCTGAACGCTTGCTATTGCTTCACTGTCTTCTTCTATTTCCCCTTTAGCCCCTCCAAAACCGATGCTCCAGTAACTCGACCCGGGCACTATCATATCATTTATTATATACCAGCTTATTAACTGCGCGAAAGTAAAGTTCTGTCCGGCTCTTCTTGCCACAACAACCGGACCTCCAAGCTTCCTGGAAAAGAGGTTTCCCCGGCCCCTTGAAACGTATCCCGCCCTGTCAAGCAAAGCTGTCAACTGTGAAGTTGCTGAACCGAAATAAACAGGAGAACCTACAATAATAATATCGGCATTCAGCATTTTCCTGAAGATTTTTTCAAAATCATTATCTTTTAATACACATCTTTTATCACTGTTTTTTCTACATCCCAGGCAGCCGGTACAGGGTTTAATATCTTTTCCCTGAAGCGGGACCAACTCTGTTTCGATTCCTTCTTTCTCCAGAACTTTTAACCCGTAATCCAATAATTTTTCTGTGTTCCCGTTTTTTCTCGGACTACCCGAAATAGCTATAGCTTTCATATTACACACTCCTTGTTTCATTGTATTTTTTTGACCTTGCCTGTATTTATCCATCACACCATACTGCATGACCTTTATCGAATGATAATAGTAATTAAAATATATTGAAACATCCATGATACAAGTAACCTTTTTAAGGTACCGTCTTCTGTATCTAATATTTTCAAGAATCAGAGATTTTTTTTAAAACGGGAAGAATTAAATTAAGCAATACAGAGTTAGATTAAAAACTATTTAGATTCAAAAATTTGGATTTTTCTATTATAAAATGTACTTTAAGTGAAGAGTTAGTCTTCAATATCAAATTAAGATACTTCAGAAAGGGCCAAAAAATGAAATACAGAAGATTTGGAAAAACCGATATTATGCTGTCAGCACTTGGTTTCGGCACAATGAGGCTGCCGACAGTTGACAACCAATACGGAAAGATCAATGAGCCGGAAGCAATTCAAATGATAAGATATGCAATTGATAAAGGGGTAAATTATATAGATACGGCTTATATGTATCATGAGGGGAACAGTGAGGGCTTAGTCGCCAGGGCTCTAAATAACGGTTACAGAGAAAAAGTATATATTGCCGACAAGCTTGCCCTCTGGGGATGTGAAAACTATGATGACCTTACTAAAGTTTTTGAAACCCAGCTCAACAGACTTCATACCGACTGTATAGATTTTTATCTGGTTCACTGTTTACAGGAAAAATTCTGGAAACAGAAAGATAAGCTCAAACTTCTCGAGTGGTGTGACAATATCAGGAAAAGCGGTAAAATTAAATATTTGGGTTTTTCTTTCCATGATTCCGTTTCAACCTTTAAAGAAATTGTCGACGGCTATAACTGGGATTTCTGCCAAATCCAGTATAACTATATGAATGAAGATGTCCAGGCAGGCACGGAGGGACTAAAATATGCTGCCGATAAAGGCCTGCCTGTTATGATAATGGAACCGTTACTTGGGGGTATGCTTACTAATTTAACCAGGAAAACCGCAAAACTCTGGGATTCAGCCGGGCTGGATCCTGTTGAAACAGCATTACAATGGCTTTGGAATAAACCTGAAGTAACTGTTGTTTTAAGCGGCATGAGCTCTCTTAAACAGGTGAAAGACAATATAAAATACGCTGAAAATTCCGGCGTTGGTATTCTGAATAAACATCACTTTGAAACTGTAAAAAAATCTGTAACTTCTATTCAGAAAAATTTAAAAATACCCTGTACAAAGTGTCAGTATTGTATGTCCGAATGTCCAAACCAAATACCTATACCCGATATTATTGAAGCATATAACCTTTATGAAACAAATAAAGGACTTTACCCAATGTTATACTCACAGCTTCCTGAAGAAAATAACGCGTCCGCCTGCATGCAATGTAAAAAGTGTGAAGAGAAATGTCCGCAAAACATAAAAATATCAGAATTCATGCCTGAAATTCATAAACGTCTCAGCCGATAATTAGAAAAAGCGGCCTGAAAAGCCATATAAACATTATAGAAACATAAAGTGTGATACAAGGTAATCATCTTGTCCCGTTTTTTATGATTTTCTTCCAAATTTTACTTTAGCTAAAGTAAAATTTAATTTTTAATTAGACGGCTGTGAAAAATCATATATCTTGTGATATGATTATCATAACAAAAGAAAAATCAAAGCTATGAAACCCCTTTTCGTGGACCGTCTAATTACATCTGACAATGAAAATACTCTTTAAAAAATTATTCAGCATGGTCGAGCTGTCATTGGCTATTGCAATACTGGTCATAGCTACAATTTCAATAATTACCCTTTTTTTTATTGGAATCGACGAAAGCAAATCTTCGATCGGCCAAAACTACAGTGCCATTGCTGCGGATGACATGTTTGCATATATCTCAAGAAAGGCTGATTATGACTGGACTTCACTCCTCAACGATATACCTGCAAGTAAACCTGATTCAGAGTTGACAAATACAATAGGGTGGATTATTAACAATGGAGACATTTACCAACCTTCTGATTCAGGTGGCGGTGTATTCGGTATTAAAAAATTTACAAGAAATAGTATAGAGGATTTTACAGCAGAGGTGTTAATATGGCAGCAAGGTCTTAATGACTGGAGCCTTCCCGGAGACACTATTGATGGATACGATGTAAGCGGAACAATAAGGTGCAATCCTTCTTCGAGCGGACAAAACGCAACAATTATATATGGTACAACCCTGGGGACTATAATTTTAAAAGATGAAGCACCCGGTTTCACATACAATGGTGCCGCTACTACGGTAAAATCACGTTCTCAGGGAACAAAAAAAGAAGTTAGTCTGGACAATCTTTCAGAAGGGGAAGATCCCCTTTTAAATATAAGCGGAGAAAGTTATACTTTCTCTTCCGGTGATATAACAGTAAATATAATAAAAATGAATAATTCTCTGGCAGAAATTACATTCGATGCCCGTAACACAACTATTGTCCCTGCTCCCGGTAGATCCCTGGAGCAGGCACCACAGACCAGTGCAGCAATTCTAATAGAAATAAGCTGGCCCGTTACTACTGATTATAACCTGAGGGAAAAACATACTTACTACTTTGAGATATTCGATGAAGAAAATGTATAAACATAAAAATAGGCTTGTGAGTAAAGCAGGAAATTTAACATTAGTTGAGTTGATGGTTGCTTTGATCGTTTCTCTTATCCTATTCTCGGCAATGATGAAAATATTCAATTCATTATACAAAAATCTTGGGACAGCAAAAACTTCCTCCAATATCTATCAGAATGCGCGAATTGCATTGGATGTCATAGGTAGAGACCTACAATGTGCTTATTACGGAAATTCTTCTGCACCTTTCTGGCATCATTCTTCCGTTTCTGAATGGGGTGAATATAATAACGAACTGCTTGCGTTTGTTTCAAATTCACCATTTCCTTCAAATTATTACTCGTCAGATCTTTTTGAAGTCAAATACCAGCTATTTTATCCAACCTCAACAACTCAGGACTCTGCAGGCTGGATACTCAGAAGCGTTACCGGTAATATATCCGCCCCGAATTTAAATAATCCCAAATGGAATTTCAACAATAATTTCAATGTAGGTTATACTACAAACTCAGTCAATCCGGCCGCTGCATTTACGGCAGACTCCTCATCAAGCAGTAATTTTCATAAACTCGTCCCCTATGTTACAAGCCTATCCTTTAAATGTTACAACGAAAATGGGACTGAAATAGAGGCGGATACCTCTATAAGTACAGCCGAAGATAATGCTGAAGTAACAGGTTTTCCCTATTCTTTGGAAATGAATATTTCTTTACTTGATAAAACTTCCTGGGACAAATGGATTAAAGCCGGAGGCACCCCCGATAATTTAGAAAATGACCCGGCATATTATGTAAGGAAAAAATATGAAAGATCCTTTAAACAGACAGTTCTTATAGGCAACAGAGGACAATGAAAGAATTAATATTAACTATGAATAAAATTAGGAAAAAAATTTTTAAAACTCTATCTTCCGAAAAGGGTGTTTCTGTAATCCTTGCACTGGAATTCACTGCTCTTATGCTGGGACTCATATTAACTTTTGTTATCCTTACCCAAACTGAAAAAAAGGCTTCTAAAAATTTTAACAACATTAAAACCGCCAAAATGTTGAGCATTTCAGCCCTTAGGCGGGCTATAATTGCCATGAAAGCATATAGCGCTGATGATTCTGTTGAAATCTCTACTCTCTCAAGTCATCATATTATTAGTGATGGAGACCCTGATTCAGCTCCTTACTTTGATCAGTTAAGCGATAAACTACCTACTGAGATAAACGGTGTCAACTATTATGAATGGCCTGCCAATTATGACCCTGCAAGCAGTGATGCAGTAACCTGGACGTACATAGAAAAAGGAAATGGTGTTGATTCAACTATTATAGGCCGAATTGCATATGTAGTAGTATCAAACAAAGGAAAAATTGACCCTTCTGCCACGATAGATTCCGGTGGCAACGGTACGCCTTATACAGAGGGTAACGACATTACTATGATAGATAATGCAGGGAACCCAATCAGAGGACGTCCCGGAAGAGATGCCTCCGAAATGTATTTAAATTCATTAAACGGCTGGTTTACAGACGAATATGCAGAAAAAATGAGTGTCGATAATGCAATACCAAACAGCGGCGAGCTTCCTGCAAATTCAAGGTGGATAGATTTTCCAACTATCTTTTCATCCTTAGGAATAACTGACGATTCAATAAAAGACTCGTTCAGAAATGTATTTAATTTATATTCGCCTAAGGATTCGGAAGCTTTCTGGATAGATATCAGCAATAATTTATATAAAGAGACTTCAGAAATGTATCACAGATTTAACCTGGCAAGAAACAACTGGGATAATTTAGAAGTAGATTCAATTGTAGAAGATGACCCGGTACCTTTTTCAGAAAGCTACTCGAAAAATGATGTTACTGCAATTCCATGGATAAAATTTTGGAAATTCCCCGGTACAGATATAGTCTCAGACACAATGAGACGTCAAATCGCCGCTAACCTTATAGATTACAGCGATTCCGATACGCAAGCAACGACTGATTATCCTGTTTCTGACCCGCCTACCTATGCGGGGCTGGAAAAAGTACCGTATATCAACGAACTTAAACTGGTATTTAAAGGCTGGATAGAAGATAACGGACCAAATACAAGAAGTTATCTGAAAGTTAGCTCTGTCGACTTAGAACTACTAAATATGTACTCAAATTCACACTCCAATTTCGATGCAGAAATTACTCTTAGCGGAAGTTATAGGATGCATCCACCTTCCGGAGGAAGTTTGATAGAATTCAATGATAAAACAATCAGTCTAAATTTTTCATGTGGCCCTGAAACCTACATAACTGAAAATTCTCAAAATATTCTAATTACAACCAGCGAGTTTTCAGGTGGCGGCCCTGATTCAAGGATTGAAGATTTTTTGATAAATGAATTAAATATTAAACTTACAGAAAAAAATGAACAATCGGTTCTATATGACTATGCTCGCTTAATCAGCTCCACGCCTACAGCAAGTTTAGAGCTTTCGTCCGAAGGCGATACCGGCACCGCCTGTATGAATTTCCAAACTGCCGACCCCAGACAAAATCTATCTGAAGCTGATTGGCGCACAAATGCTGTTTTTTGTCTTGAAGAAGATTTTCTTGCTGATTCAGATACACTTGACACTAACAATATTTCTTATAATCCAACCATTGGTGACGATACTGAGTTAGATACGGATCCTTGGAATATTTCAACCTCTTATATCAGAAATGCTCCAATGAAATCTCCATGGGAGCTCGGTCTTATACATCGCGGGGCTGCATGGCAGACGATGAATTTGCAAAAATACAATGACGTCAATGATCCCGGATTTCAGCGAACTTCAGGAGGCAATTCCTATACTAATGGTGATGCCAACATTTTAGACCAGATAAAAATGTCTGAAGCAACCGAAAATTATGGAAAAATCAATTTAAACACAGATATTGGGGATGTATTAAAAGTTCTGTTTCAGGAAATTTATATTGGGTGTGAAATAGAGATTCCCGGAAACACTGGTGCAGCCATCGGGAATATAGATAGTGCTACTGCCAATTTACTTAAAGATGCAACTCTCAGCGCTAATGGTACTAATGGCGGAAGTGTTTTTTATACAAGGGCTCAAATAGCAAGAGGGACAGATGGAGTAAGTGAATTATTTACCAATCCTTCTCAAAACACAGACAGGACAAAGGAAGAAATAATAGGAAAATTCATAAACCTTACGAAAGCATCTCAACCCAATTTATACACAATCATCGCAATAGGTGAACCCATTAAAGATATTGGTGGCGTAACTGTTAATAAAACAGGAAATCCTATAAGCACCAGTTTATACAGGTTCGATATCGGAGGCGATGAAATTCTTGGAACTTATAAGATAATGGCAACAGTTCAATACGATGCTGCAGCAAATGAAATTACTATCTTTCGATATCAGATTTTAGCTGATTAATCCTTCTTCATTACAGCTGCGAATGCACCGTCATTATTTTCATCAGGCAGCAGCTGTTTTTGAAACTCGAGTTTGTAATTATCGTTACAGGATAAAAATTCGTTAATTGTTTCAATATTTTCGTCTTTTTCAATACTGCATGTACTGTAGACAAATTTACCGCCCGGTTTAACTAATCTTTTAGCTGAATTTAAAATATCTGACTGTAATTGTTTTATACTTTCAATATTTGCTTGGGTTAGATTCCATAACGCATCCGGACGTTTTCGTATCACTCCGCTGTTTGAACATGGGACATCAAGAAAAACCACATCAAATGAGTTATCCGGAAATTCTGTTTCTGTTATATCCTCCAGTACAGTTATAATATTTTTCAGTCCTGATAATTTTATGTTTTTAGAAACTTTATCAAGCCGCCTTTGCGACCTGTCTGCAGCATAAACAACAGAATTCGGGTATAATTCTGCCAGCATTAGTGTTTTTCCTCCCGGGGCGCTGCAGGCATCAAGTATTTTCCCGTTACCGCCAAAGTTGACTGCACTTACTGCAAGCGAAGTGGCAGGATTCTGTATATATATTTTTCCTGTATTAAGTTCTTTAGATTCTATTACCTTAAGAGGGGTATCACTTTTATAGAAAATAAAATTAGAATTAAACTCCCTGATTCTGATACGTTCTGAATTCTCAATAGGTTTAGTCTGACCAGCTTGTTCAGAGCGCTTCGGAGGTTTAATATAACGATAAAAGATTGAATATCTTGGCAGCTTGATTATTTTTGTAATTTTCTCAAATTCCTCATCAGTATAAAATTTACGCCACCTGTTGCCAACATATTCAGGAATATTAATCTTAACATATTCCGGTGCATCCTTTAATATATCATCAATAAAATCTTTTCTCTGATAAACCTTTCTCAACACTGCATTGACAAAACCGGCAGTTCTTTTCCCGAAGATTTTCTTAGTATGACTTACTGCAGAATCTATAACAACCTCGCCCCTGATACTTGTTTGAAAAAATATTTGTGTTACCGCCATAGACAGCACATTAAATACTTTCTTCTTAATCTTTCCTGCAGCAAAATATTTAATAATATAATCGATAGACAGTTTATTGCGATAATAATAGAAAAGTACAGAAGTTACCTTCCCCCTCGCTTTTGAATCTTTGAGATAATTGTCCAGATAATTGTCCAGACTGAAATCATCTGAATCTAAATCCAGACATTTTACAGATAATTTTATAACGTCTCCGGCTTTCATAACATAATGTATTTTTAAATGTATTTATAATTCTACTGTCCCATGAAAAACTGTCTGTGCAGGACCGCTGAGATATACTTTGTCCTCATCATTTAACACTTTAAGGTCAACTTCCAAAAAATCGCTGCCCACAGTCTCAAGCTCTATTTTTTCAGGAAAGTTATAAAACTCACTGAGGCTCACAGCTGCTGCGCAAATCCCGGTACCGCAAGCTAAAGTTTCATCTTCAACACCTCTTTCGTATGTCCTTATCTTTGCCCTTCCCTTCTCTCTGTCCACAATTTCCACAAAATTAGCATTTGCTCCTCTCGGGAAAAAACTGTTAGTCCTTAATTTTCTCCCTTCATTGAAAACATCATACTGAGCGAGGTTATCTACACAAACCACTGCATGCGGAACACCGGTATCACCATATGCAACTATCTTCCCCTCAATTTCTGTTTTCTTAAAACTTTCAAGAACTGATATTGAAATTTTAACTTTGTTTTCCCCTATAATTTCCGCATCAAGAATCCCTACATCTGTTTTAACTTTCATGTTATCTGCCAGTTTCAAATAACTGTAAGCAAAATATGCAGCACACCTTAAACCGTTTCCGCACATTTCACCTCTTGAACCGTCGCTGTTATAATATTCCATAACAGCGTCATAATCAGCCTGACGTTTTTCCGGCATACTAACTGCTATTACTCCATCTCCGCCAATTCCGCGTCTTCTATTGCTAAGTGTTCTGATGATATCAGTATTCAGCTTAATTTTTTTATCTGTATTATCAAAAACTATAAAATCGTTTCCTGCTCCGTGCATTTTCGTAAATCTCAATTGCATAACAACCAACCTTTGTTTAATAAGTGTGAGTCAAAGACATTGAAATGTGAGAAATAATTTATAAGGCCTTTCAAAAAAGTAAAACAGATTTTTGAAGTCGGCATAAAACTTTAAATTTTTTCAACTCAGCATCTGCCTTAGATAATTACTGTCTTCAACATCATCCAAGGCCCATACAGTGTCGTTGATTTGTTGAGCTCTGCCCTTTTCTACTACATTTTCAGCAAGCCAGAAATATTTTTTTATAATATCATCATCCGTTGCAGGTATACCGGCTGCATCCCAGGGTGCCAGTTTAGGTTCAGTGACATATTCTCTCCCATCATCTGCAATTATTTTTACCCATGCTGTCTGCAGTTCCGGGAATTTCTCATTGCATTCTTCATCATCAAAGATCTTTATTTTATCTATACATTTTAAAATTTCAGGATGATTAAGGGCAGATCCGGAAAGCTCTTCAGGTCCTAACTGTTTGAATACAGTAGCCGCAGCTACCGAAAAAGGTAAACTGTACTGGGCTTCTTCTGTTTTTTGGGGCCTTCTGGTACTTAAATGCGTAGCTTCATTAAAGGTATGCACATGAATTTCACTGATATTTTCTGATTGAAGATTATAGTTATGTATCAGCTCTAAGACACAGGCAAGGGCGGGCTGTGCCCAGTGGCAAACTGCATATTTCTTAAAATCCTGCTCCGGAGTATACCATTTTTCACCTAAGTCTGACCATAGTTTTGAAACTTCATCGGATTCGACAGTTAGCGCAGGCGCACCTGTAAATTTATTTTTAGCAAGTATACCGGCACTTACCCCCGATAAAGCACCCCAGCCTGAACCGTCTTTTAACATAGTAGGATGATCAATGCAGCGCATCATTTGTGAACGCGGCCCATAATATTCCGCGATACCCAGTGCATGTCTTGTCTGTTCATCATTCAATTCGAGCATTCGTGCTACGATTGACGCACAGCCAAGCGAGTTCCATGCCCCAGAAGTATGGTAATCACATGCAGTTGCATGCAGTGCAAGCCCGGCTCTAAGTGCAATTTCGTATCCTACGGTTAAAGTTGTCAAAAATTCTTTGCCGTTGATATTTCTTTTGCTCTTTGCCAGAGCAGCAAACATTGCCGGGACCAGTGCTACCCCCGCATGTCCTTTAGCAGCATTGTAGTTATCGTGTATATCCAATCCGTCAATTGTGATGCTGTGAGCCAATGCTGCACCTATAGCTGAGACTGTACGGTCATCCCACCAAAGTCCACAGTCATTCCCATGATAATATTCAGCAGCAAAATCATAAATAATTTTGGAAATTTCAGTCACTCTGCCCCCCATAGCAGAAGCAATAGTATCAAGCAGACAGCGTTTAATAAACTGAACAACATTTTCAGGAATTTCTGAAAATGAAAGATTGTGAATGAATTGGCGAGTTTCCATAATTATTCCCACTTTCTACACGGTTATTTCAGGTCCGCTGTACCGAAATTAAAGTATACACAAGTGTATGCGTTTTTTATTTTTCAGGCCGATCTTACAATTCCATTATAAGGGAGTGCCTCTAAAAATGCAAATTTAGAGTTTTGTGCAATTCTTAATTCCTGAATAAGGTATTCTTCTGATTTTAGAATCTCCTGTTTCCGTATAAACCTGAAGGACTAGCATATTATTTTTAACTGCAGCAACTCTTTCCGCATAAATTCTGCTGCCGTCATAAAGCTCAAACTCAAAACATAAATTTACTTCTTTATTTTTATCTGCGGCCTTTTTGAAAAATTTAATAATCTTCTTTTCTGGTATTTGGATTTTATCCTTATTTTTTTCTTCTCTATTATTAATATTAAAAATGAACAAAGGATAAATAAACGGGAGAAGTAAACCGCCTATGAAGTGCAGAAAAATATTTTTATTATTGTTCTGTGCTTTAGCTCCTGACCAGAAACCACTGAACATCATTAACAATAAACAGCCTAACTCAATACCTATTAGTTTAAAGCTGATATCCGGCTGTTTATACATAAGATTTTCATTATTCAGAATTGTTTTCCCGGCAAAAAAGTAGAATTCACCGAATAAACGCTCTAAACCTTTTTCTAAAGAATTATAAAATTTAATCATACTTACATCCGTTAAGGATATATCACGTAAAAACAGTATATAGACCGAAAATAATACTGAGGATAAAATTAAAATACGAAGAACAAAAAAGCATATTTTTTTTGCTGCGCCTTTTCTGTTATCATTTTTATTCCTTTCCTCTATTACAGAACGGTTACTGCCCTGCTTTTCATTATTAAAATTTAAATTGCTGCCTGCAGTTTCTAACGGCTTTGAAGCTCCGTCCGAAGGAACTTGCTGTTCTTCCTTATTAGTTTCAGCTGAAGAATCAGCAGCGGCTTCTTCTTTTAGACTTATGATACGCCGTAATTCCCCAATTACTTCATACCAGGTTTGTAACCTCTTATCGGGAAATTTTGCCATCATTCTGAGAATCAGGCCGTTTGTATCCCCGCTGATAGTTCTGCATCTGCTAATCGGCGGAATTAAAGGATCTGTAATATGTTTTGTAAGTATACCTACAGACGAATCTCCGGTAAAAGGCGTTTGCCCTGTGACAATATGATAAAGTGATGCACCCAGCGAATAAATATCAGATCTTAGGTCAAGTCTTTTTTTGCCTTTTGCCTGTTCCGGACTCATATAGTAAGGGGTTCCCACCACTTCCCCATCATATGTAAGGGAAGGATCTTCGTTAACGCATTTGGACAGCCCCATATCCATCAGCTTAGGCACTCCCTTTTTATCAATAATGATATTAGACGGCTTAATATCTCTGTGAAGCATATTAAATTCGCTCCATGCATAACTCAATGCTTCTGAAATTCCTAACATTATTTTAAGCGCATCCGTTTCAGGAACTTTTTTTTGCCGGTTGAGTTTTTGTTCAAGATTTTCACCTTCTACATAAGCAGAAACTAAATAGTAAAGTCCGTTTTCATAGCCTGCATCAAAAGCGGGTATTATATTGATATGGTCAAGCTTGGCCGAATTTTTTATTTCTTCCTGAAACCTTTTAACAAATCCAATCCTGGAACATACAGAAGGAGATAATATTTTAACTGCAACATTCCTGTCCATCGCAGTTTGTCTTGCAAGCCAGACTTCTCCCATAGCCCCGGCGCCGATTTTATACTGCAGTTCATAGCCTTTTATCTGGAAACCGGCTTCAATTTTTATTCCGGAACGCTCGATGCCGCCACACTCGGGACAGACTTCAGTATCCTGGCCGCTTACAGACTTAAAAACGATCCCGCATTGTTTGCATTTACAATTTTTCATATTTACAAAAATTTTTTATTTAAAAAATCAACTTACTGTAATAAGAATATCTATTTTTTATAAATTATCTCACTGATTTAGGTTTAATATAGCATTTATTATAAAATTAAACTTTGCTACTTTCCATTTGAAATATTCTAATTTATAATTTATATAAAAGATTTATCCATACTGATTTCACATGAGGCTTTAGTTATACAATGAAACATAATAAATTACTGATTTTCTTTTCTGCCTGTATTATCTCGGGCCTGCTGATTCACGGCTATATAATCCGTCAGGGATATATGTTTAAAACAATTAGCAAAAAAGCCGGAAGCAGTTCTGTCAATAAAGTGTTTCTTGTACAAGATCCGAATGCATTTTATAATTATGCAGTTCTCCTTCCATACCCCTGTTTTACAATCAGCAGGCCTCCTTTCTTTCTCATTTATACAAAAAGTATTCTTAAACTTTTCGGCCATATTAAAGCCGGAACCTTAGAACAGGCCAGGGCCTTAAAAAATAAAATCAACAGTAAAGAAATACAGGAGAAGTTTAAGAAAATTTTCTTAAATCATCTGCTGCTGAGGGAAAACGGAATTTTTCTGAACTTATTTTTTATAGTATTTACGGCTTTGTTTATGTACAGGCTATTTGGCAGTTTCCCGGCAATTATATCCACGGCATTATCTTCTTTTAACTTCTATAATATATTTTATTCTGTTATGTACTTTCGGGTTGATATGTTGGCTATATTAAATCTAACCGCTTTATTACTTTTCTGTGTACTCCTGAAAAAAAGTAAACATAAATTTTTAACAGTCTCAGCTTTGATAATAATACTTTCAGCAGCTTCCTTAGCAAGGCTAAGTACTTTAAGCACTGCGTTTTTGTCTGTCTTATGTTTCAATTTGATCAAATTTTTTTATAATAAATGGGACATCAGGGTTGCCGGCGTTTCCGGAATACTACTTTTGGGAACTTTTATACTTGTCTCTCCATATTTAATTTACTGCTATAATCAGACGGGAACTCCTGCTCCGGTAATGAACCATCATGCAAAATTCTGGAGGAATCATGAATTTGCCGGAAAGCCCGGTTATCCAAGTGTAGCCGAAGTAGCTGAAAATCCATATTGCGGGCCTGAAACAACAGGATTTAAGTATGTATTTAAGGATCACTCTTTACCCGGAGTAATTACTCAGTATGCAAAAGGGTACTGGTTCAGTTTTACTGAATATCTGCCTGAGATGTTCTGCTTCTATATTTTCGGGAAAAAATACAACTTATGGTGGCTGCTGCTGTTTGCTTTCCCGGGTATTATATGCTGCTTTAGAAAAAGGGAAGAGGGTATAATGCTGCTGTTCTTCAGTATTACAGTTCTTTTCCCGTTCGCATTCATCCTACCACTAAATGAGATATTCTCCCCTAATCCGGCAGATAATGTTATCGGAGTAGAACCCAGATTCAATATGCCAATCCTCCCCTACGCTATTATGCTGAGCGCATTAGGCATAAATTTCTGTTTTCATTCAATATACAGCACCCTAAAACCCGGAAAAAATAATAATGGGGTAAAAACAATAATGAACAGAAAAAGTTCATCTATTTCATAGAAGCTTCAATGATAACAGTTTCTCCTGCAACAACTTCTTTTTTATCCATAACGTTAAAGCTTTTAAGCTCGTCCATATTGGAAATAACAACAGAAGTTACAACGGATTTAGCATTTTTTTTCAAATACTCCAAATCTGCACTTAAAATTTTATCACCTGCTCTTACTTCTTCTCCGGGTTCCACAAAACGGTCAAAACCTTTTCCCTCAAGATCTACAGTATCGACACCGTAATGGACAAATATTTCCAGACCTTCTTTTGAAAGCATGCTGAAAGCATGGTTGGTTTTAAATATTTTGCCTATTGTACCGTCACATGGAGCAAGGACAACCTCTGATACAGGATCTACTGCTACTCCGTCACCTACCATTTTTAAAGCAAAAGTTTCATCAGGGACCTCCTCGATAGAAACTATTTTTCCTGAGAGAGGCGCTAAAAGCTGGTTTTTTTTATTTCCTTTAAACAGTTTAAACATCGTATTTCCTCCTAAAACTATAAATTTCAGTTAGTATTTCTTCCGAAGATTCCTTTTCCAATATACATTCAGCCAGCTTTTGAAGTTCATAGAAAGGAACTTTTCGAACTGCTTCTTTTACGTGGGGGATTACAGGTGGCGTTATACTTATCTCATCTATATCCCATCCGGCAAGAATAAGCGCCCCGTTTATATCCGACCCCAGTTCTCCGCAAATGCCTACCCATTTTTCAGCTTTATGTGCTGCTCTCACGGCCATATTTATAAGTTTGATTACCGCCGGAATAAACGGATCAAACATTTCCATAAGGTCCGGATTACCACGGTCCACAGCTATAGTATATTGAGTAAGGTCATTTGAACCTATACTGAAGAAATCACAGTACTTAATCAGATGTTCAGCAAGCAGTGCACTGGACGGGGTTTCAATCATAATCCCCTTTTCCATCTTTCTGTAAACTGCCTTTTCCTTTTCAGTAAGAGGTTCAACAGCTTTCTCGGTAAGTTTTATAATCTTTTTCAGTTCATCAACGGAACTTATCAAAGGAAACATTATTTTCAGGTTACCATATGCGGCCGCTCTGACAATTGCTCTTACCTGAATTGCAAAAAGCTCAAATTCCTTCTCATACAATCTGACTGACCGTTTACCTAAAAACGGATTTTCCTCTCTTGGTAAGTTTAAATAGGGTATCTGCTTATCACCGCCAAAATCAAAAGTCCTGATAATGACGGGCTTTTTACTCATCTGCTCCGCTATATTTTTATATACTCGAAACTGGTTCTCCTCAGAAGGCGAAGAATCTCTTCCCATAAAAAGAAATTCAGTACGGAAAAGTCCAATACCCTCCGCACCAAATTCAATAACCTGATCGATTTCAGATTCAGAACCAATATTTGAAAAAAGCTTTATTTTTTTCCCGTCAACAGTTTGTGCAGGTAAATTTATTAATGTTTTTAAATACTCTCTATATTCTAAATGGTCTGCTATAGCCGCTTTAAAATTCTCTATTTCTTCGTCGGTAGGATTTTCTACAATATGGCCTTCAGTAGCATTTATAAGAACTGTTGTATTTTCTACAAGCTCTTCAACCGGTTTCTCTATCAGCATTAAAGGCAATGATAGAGTTCTCGCCATTATTGCAGCATGTGACGAAGGACCTCCGGTATTTACAACTATTGCCTTTACTTTATTCATATCCAGACAGGCCGTTTCAGAAGGTGTGAGCTCTTTGACACATATTATCGCATCGGAAGGCATTAACTCTGTATTTTGCCTTATACCAAGTATATTTTTCAAAAAACGGTCAAGGATATCCTGCATGTCAGAAGCTCTTTCTGCCAGATATTCATCCTTTTTATTTTTCATGACCTCAATCTGCGGACTGATAACCTGGTATAAAGCACAGTCGGCAGTTGTACCGGTTTTAATAATTTCAACCACTTCCTCTTCCAGTTCTTCATCAAGAATAATTTCAAGATATCCATCGAAAATCTCAGCTTTTTCCTCACCCCACTCAGTTTCAGCTTTACTCTGCAGTTCCTTTATCTGGGTTTCAGATTCAGCCCTGGCGTCATAAAACCTTTTGAGCTCTTCTTCGCACTGAGCCGGTTCTACTGACTTTTCCTGATATTTATATTCAAAGGCTTCAAGCTTATAGACAATTCCGACAGCCAATCCTTCTGAGAGTATTTTACCTGTTAACATTATTCCTCCTGGACGTTAATTAGCTTTGTTCTTTGTGAAACGAGGTTTAACCATTTCTGAAACAAAATGAAGGCTACGATCCTTATCCCGCCGGAATACAGAGACTTCAGTAGCAGAAAACGGTTAAGTTTTTAACAAAACCTTTTGTGAAATTTCTTATTTACTCCAATTCTTTAATTAAACGGGCCAATGTTTTAACAGCCTGTTCTTCATCGGAACCTTCTGCTTCAATCGTCATCATTTTGCCGTTTTCCAATGAAAGAAGCTGAAATTTAAAGAGGCTTTTAGCACTAGCCTTCTGGCCGTCACATATTACTGTTATTTTCGATTCAAATTCTTTTGCTGTTTTTACAATCCTGGAAGCGGGTCTGGTGTGCAAGCCGTTTTTGCATGTAATTTCAATTTCTTTTTTATACATAGCGCAGTTTCCTGTTATGGTTACAATAATATTTGCTATTGTTGTTCCAGTTCTAAAGTACGGGTAATACAGTCACAAATTTCCGACGGTCCGAAATACTGAATCGGTCCGGGATAAGTATAATCGTTATCCTCAGCCCAGTACTCTCTATGCTCGGCAAAATGCCGGAAAGGACCTTTATCAAGCTCAACGAGTGCTTTTTGAATTACCGGCTTGGGTTTACCATGTCGTCTTTCGATGTTCATCATCATAGTTATAGGAATTCCTCCTGCTATCCATTTGTCTGCCGGTTTTGACAAATTTTTTATTGAAGCCATATAACCTGTTTTCCCTGCTCCCAAAAGAGCTGCGGCAGTATAGCCTAAACTGTAGCAGTAGTCGGCATCGAAATTTGAAGGTGCTGCGCAGCGTCCTTCATAACCGAAAAAGTGCGACAGTGCGTTAAATTTTCCTGAATATTTCCCTTCAGCACTCCAGGTTCTCAATCTTACTTCCAGCAACTCAATAAGCAGCTTCTCCGTTTCTATTCTTGAAACCTGAACATTCCCGTGCGGGTCCCTGTCCATAATGAGCTGTTTTCTAATATCCATCGGAAGAGTTAGGTATACTCTCGCCGCCTCTGGAGAAAGCTTCCCTGTTATATACTCCAGCTTTTCGCTATCTTCACACAGGGCTTCAAACGAACTACTGTGTTCAGCTATTGTATCGTTAAGTTCTGAAATCAGCATTTTCATTTCAGGTATAAATTCGATAAGTCCTTCAGGTACAAGAACAATCCCGAAGTTTAACCCTTTTTCAGAACGTTCTATAATAATATTAGCAAGCTCATCCGTTATCTGTTTCAAAGTTTTGTTTTGTTCGGCCACTTCCTCTCCTATAAGTGCTGCATTAGGATGGGTCTGCAATGCACATTCCAGAGTAATATGTGATGCAGATCGCCCCATCAGCTTAATAAAATGCCAGTATTTTTTTGCGGAATTGGCATCTCTCTGAAGGTTCCCCAACATTTCAGCGTAGAGCTTACATGCTGTATCAAAACCGAAAGAAGTTTCTATCTGTTCATTTTTCAAATCGCCATCTATTGTTTTAGGACAGCCTATAACCTGGATCGGAATATTTTCAGTACAAAAATACTCCGCAAGCAGACAGGCATTTGTATTTGAATCGTCCCCGCCTATTATGATAATTGAATTAATTCCGAGAGCGAGACAGTTTTCAGCTGTTTTATCAAACTGTTCAGGTGTTTCAAGTTTAGTTCTTCCGGAACCGATAATATCAAATCCGCCGGTATTTCTGTATTCATCAAGAAACTCTGATGTAATTTCAATATATTTATTGTCTATCAGACCGCCGGGCCCATTCAGAAACCCGTAAAGCCTGTTTTCTGTGCTTATTGTCTTAATACCATCATACAGTCCCGCTATTACGTTGTGTCCTCCCGGGGCCTGTCCGCCGGATAAAACAACTCCGGCCTTTATGGGTTTAGCTGAACCTGGACCTTCGTTATTTTCAAATGTCAAAATAGGAAGCCCATAAGTATTTGGAAACAGCTCTTTAACCTTTTCACAGTCTGCTGCTGATTTTGTTTTTTGGCCTTCAATAATTTTTACTTTAGCACCATGCCTCAAAGATGAAGGAAGCTTGGGAGTGTACTTATATCTTGTTTTCTGTAAAGGCGAAATACTTTTTGACATTTTCAAGATCCTTATTTTAATTTTTATAATCCATTATTTAAAGAAGCAGTTACACCGTTGAAGTGTAATGCTTTCACTATAAACCATTTATTGTTCAGTACCGGTTTCAAGAGTATCCCTGCTAATTCGCATGGAAAATTCACAACCATTTGTCCATGTGTTTACCATATAACACAAAGGTACCGCAAATTACTTTTCGTATAATGACTAATAAATATTATTATAACCCAAACTTTTTATTTTTCTTTTTTTCCGAAAAATAAAGTCGAAAAACATATCTTTTAATTTATTATATAATAGTGAAAATTTCAAAAACCCGTAATCAACCAGGAGAATAAAAAAAAATGCAGAATATAAATATTCCACCGGAAAAACATATTAAAGTTTTAGATGGACAAGGCTGGATCGGGCTTATAGATAAGATGGGAACCGAAGCCACATGTGTAAACGCAGCCAGGGTTTCTTTTGGAAAAATGAAAAATGAAATGGATGAAAAAGATGTTATCCTGCTGAAATATCTAATAGAAAATAAACATACCAGCCCGCTTGAACATCTTGTGTTTACTTTCAGTATCCACTGTCCGCTTTTTGTCAGAGGTCAATGGCACAGGCACAGAACCTGGTCCTATAATGAAATCTCCAGACGCTATACAGAATTTGATATAACATTTTATACTCCGGCCAGGCTGAGACAGCAGGCACAGGTTAACCGCCAGGCATCTGTTGAAAACTCGAATTTTAATGACAGCGAATTAATAAACACTATTGATAAACATAATAAAAAATCACTGAAACTTTATGAATATCTCCTTGATTCAGGAATCTGCAGAGAACAGGCCCGGGGAGTCCTTTCGCAGAATATGATGGTTACATTCTGGGGAACAGTTGACTTAAACAACCTCCTTCATTTTCTGGAATTAAGAGACAGCGAACATGCCCAGCGGGAAATACGGGAATATGCTATAGCAATTAAAAAACTGATTGCACCCTACATACCCAACATCGCGAATTACTATGGCTGGAAAACAGATTAGAAACTGTCAGCTTCTGTATATATCGCATATCGACAAGCACCTTCCTTGAAGTACTGCTTCCCCACCCGTTTCTTGATTTCATGCTGTCCGGGAAAATTTTCATGGACAAACCTCTGGTATAGAACCCGGATAATTTGGGGGTAAGGCCTGCTCCGCTACATTAGCAAGCTTTATCTCTTTATGTTATTAAAGTTCAAATCTAAACAGGTGCATATACACGCCATTTGACCTGTTCTTCCTTCAAACCCAAACTTTTTGCAAACTTCAGATATTCCTTTTTGGGTCTGGTTGAAATACCGTCCTGCTGAAAGTCGAGAATAAAGCTCACATATGTTTCGATTGAGGTTTTATTGACTCTTTGTAAAAAATCTATTAAATGAGCAAAAGCATTCTCTATCTTGGGCCTGCAAAGTTCATTGTATTCCTCCGCGTTCACTGCATTTAATGAAATATATATTTCGTCCAGACCTGATTCTGCCAATCGTTCAGCAGCATTTGAGAAGAACGGTTCAATAAGTCCGCAGGTATCTACTTTTGTTCTGAGGTTATACTTCTGCTTCACTTTTCTTATAATTTTTAGTACTTTGGGAAAATAAAGAAGGGGTTCTCCAAGCCCCACAAAGGCAAGAAGCTTATCTGTCGGTTCAATTTCATACTCAAGCTGCCGGTATACAACCTCAATTTTAGGTGATTCAGGCAGATAAAGGCCTTCTCCATAAACATCTTCAGGATATGAATAATCTGTATCTTTTTCGGAGGGTTTTCCACAAAAAATACAGCTGTTCAGACAGGCAAAACGCCCGATGATATTTAAGTACACCGTATCTTTTCTGGCATCATATCTGTATACAATTTTCTGTTTCATAAAGCATTAGCTTTCAATATTTATATGTATAAAATAAGTCTAAATGTTAGTAAATTTTATAAGATGGTTAAGTTTTTCTTCAGCTTTTCCCGATTTAATTACAGAATCAGCTCTCTTTATTGCGGCATACCAGTTTTCGCACTTATTTCCGGTTATCAGTGCTGCGGCAGTATTCAACAGTATTACGTCCTTTTTAGGTCCGGTTATTTTACCATTGAATATTTTTCTGATTATTTCGGCATTCTCATCTGCATCCCCTCCCTTTATATCACCTATTTCGGAATACTGAACACCTAATTCTTCCGGATAAAGGTCATATTCAGAGATTACATTATTTTTGAGTTCACATATTTTAGTAGAAGTTGTAGTAGTAATCTCATCAAGCCCGTCTCTGCCGTGGACAACCATAACATTGTTGAAGTTAAGCTGTTTCGCCGCCTCGGCAATTTGTCTGCAAAGTTCAGCTGAGTAAACTCCTATGACAGCATTTTTTAACCCTGAAGGATTGCACAAAGGTCCAAGAAGGTTAAATATTGTCCTTACTCCAAGCATTTTCCTTACAGGTACAGCATATTTCATAGCAGGATGCAGTAAAGGAGCAAACAAAAAACTCAGTCCGACCTCGTTCAAACATTCAACTATCTTTTCATGTCCGATTTCAATTCTTACACCCAGGGAAGACAGGACATCAGCACTGCCAGAAAGACTTGAAACAGCTCTGTTTCCGTGCTTTGCTACAGTTAATCCGGCAGCTGCAGCTACAACAGCTGAAGCCGTTGATATATTAATCGTATGTGTTCCGTCACCTCCGGTTCCAACAATATCAACAGCGTTACTTCTGTTTTTAAGCTCAATTTTCTGTGCTTTCTCGAGCATTGCTGAGACACAGCCCGATATTTCAGAAGGAGCCTCTCCTTTCATCTTCAATGCGGTAAGCCAGGCGGATAATTTTATATCCGGAACATTGCCGGACATAATTTCAAGCATCGCCTCTTTGGCTTCCAGTGTTTCTAAATCTTTGTTATTGAATAATTTTTCTAAAATTTTATCAAAATTTCTGCTCATAATAAGCACCTTTAGTATATTAAGAAACAAGTTTTATATATTAATAAATTATTAATAACCGGTTGATATTGCAACACTGATCTGCTTTATTTTATTAATTGATTTAATGCTTAAGCTATATAATCCTTTAACCTTTCAACTTTACCTGAATCATTTTTTATAGAATCATTATGAAAAACAAAGATATCAATAAATTAAACGAAGAACAGCTGGTCACGGAAATCAACCGCCACAACAAACTGTACTGGGAAAAAAATTCTCCTGAAATTTCCGATGAAGAATACGATCTACTGATCAGAAGGCTCGAAGAAATCAACCCCGAGCACGAACTCCTCCGGAAATATTTTGCTCCTAACGTAGCCAGCATTGGACAGGTTAAAACAACACCTGATACTAAAATGATATCTCTGGAAAAAACTTATTTTTTCGATAATGCCCCCAAAGGCAAGAAAAGCCTTATGAGCTGGGCAGAGGACAGAGCCAGAGACAAAGAGGAATTATTTTATATTCAGCCTAAATATGACGGAATTTCCGCTAATTATGACGGTAATATTCTTGCTACCAGAGGACAGGATTCAAATGACCAGAACGTTTCGGATAAAATACCGCTTATTGAACTGGAGACAAAAGGTTATAAAGGTCCGCTTGACAGGCCTGCAAGAGGTGAAATCGTAATAAGGGATGATGACTTTAAAAATATCTATAAAAAAATTAAACGGAAAAGCGGTACAGCCTATAAGAATTCAAGGAATGCCGTGGCAGGGATTATGGGGCTTAAAGATATATCTGAAATTAAAGCTCAGGGAGCTAAACTGACCCTTGTCGATTATAATTTGATCTCCTATTCGGTTAAATATAAGAACTTAAAGTCAAAATGGCCTGAAATACTAAAAAACATCGAATCGCTTCCCTACCCTATGGACGGAATTGTGGTTAAACTCGCAGATTCTAATTACAGTAAATCTTTAGGAGAAACTGCTGCCTTTCCCAGAGGTATGATAGCTTTTAAGCTGGCAGGTGCAAGAAAAAAAACAACCCTAAAAGATGTTGCCTGGAGCTCCGGTAAAAATAATTTAACACCTAAAGGAGTACTGCAGCCTGTAGAACTCGGCGGAGTAACTATTTCAAATGTCACACTTCACAATTATCAATATCTCTTAGATAGAGATATCAGAATCGGCGACACTCTGACAATTGAACGTGCCGGAGAGGTCATCCCTCATGTTGTTAATTCTGAACCGGGTACAGACAGAATTTCGCCGTTTATAAATGAATGTCCGAGCTGTTCTTCCAAAGTTGAAGTTTCCGGAGTGGAACTTAGGTGCACTAACCCTTTGTGCCCTGAAAAAATCATTCAGAGACTGTGCGCCGCAGTAAAAGCTCTCGGCATAGAAGAGTTAGGAGAACCTACTATACGTAAAATGACAAAAGTACTGGGTGTAAAAAATATCAAAGATATTCTAACGCTCACGTTAAATGATATATATAAACTTGAAGGTTTTAAGGAAAAATCCGCAACAAAACTTTACAACAATATACAAAATGCAAAACGTACAACCGACTATCAGTTTTTTGCAGCCCTGAATATTGCCGGGTTAGGGCAAACCTTTGCTAAATCACTGTTGAAAAAATATACTTTCAATGAATTAAGACAGCTATCCGCAGAGCAGTTAGCAGAAATCGATCAGGTAGGACCTACTATGTCTGAAAGTATTTATAAAGCATTGAGAGAGAAATCTGTTATTATTGACGAACTTTTAAGTTTAATAGACATTGAAAATACTAAAAACAGTTTGGACTCAGTTTCGCGGCCGACTGTATGCTTTACCGGAAAAATGCCTGAAAAAAGAAGTTATTATGAAAAACTTGCGGAAGAAAACGGCTACTCTCCCGTAGATAAAGTAACAAAAGAACTGGACACCCTGGTAGTTGCAGATATTAATTCAAACAGCTCGAAAATACAGAAAGCCCGAAAAATGGGAATCAAAATAATACAGCTTGACAGTTGGCTCTCAGAAATCGAAGAGGCTGAAAAAAAACAGTACCGGCAAGAAACACTCTGAAACAAAAAACAGTCTTTTGCCCGGATTTAATAGTTGAAAATAAAATTAAACCATAATATAATTAGGTGTCACACTGAAATGGTTATCTCTCCTGAAATCGCATGAGGCAGTGAAGATTGAACAGGAGATGCATTTTAGATTTTTTCGTACAATAACGTACAATAATAAGTAAAGTAATTTTATAACAGGATAATTCATTATAAGTTGTTCTTTGTAATTGATTCATTGATAACAAAGTTATTATTTTTACAGGCCGGCAAAATGAAACTGAAGCGATTTTATGCCCGAAATAAAATAATCATTATTTTTATAACAGTAATAATCCTGTTTTTCCTTTACTATCTTTACCTTCACAGACATCCCAGAACTCAAAATGCTTTTGTCATAGCAAATATCAGGCCCGTTTCGTCATTTGTTCCCGGTATCATATCTAAAATTTATGTAACAAACAAACAGAGGGTGGAAAAAGGCGATAAACTTTTTGATATATATAAAAAACCTTATGAGCTCAAGGTCGATAAAATACAGGGAGAGCTTGAAGCCGCAGAATATAAAGTAAAAGCACTAAGCAGCAAACTTAGAATAGCGAAACTTAATGTAAAACAGGAAACAGCTAAATTAGAAAACGCAGAATATCTTGCTAAACAGGCTATTTTCCTGAGTAAAGACCACGCTGTAGCAGAAAAAAGCGCGGAAAAACTCGACAGAGCAAGAGATGTCGCAGAAACTCAGCTTGAAATATCTCAAACAGAATTCAAGGCAAAACAGCAGGAATTAAATTATTATAAATCCCGTGTATCAAGCCTTAAAGCCATGCTCGAAGAAGCAAAAGTCAACCTCAGTTTCACAACAGTGTATGCAAAGTCCGACGGCATTATATCAAATATGTATATAACGGAAGGAATTTTTGCCGACCAGGGAAAACCTCTTTTCTCTTTTATCAATGATGAAAAATGGTGGATCCAGGCCAATATCAAAGAAACTGAACTTACCAATGTTAAAAAAGGCCAGAGAGTCTGGGTTAAACTCTGGCTCTACCCAAATAAGGTATTTGAAGGAGTCGTCTCAAATATAGGCTGGAATGTCAACCGGCAGAAAACCTCCCGGTTAAACTTTCTCCCAGAAGTCGAAAAAGAAAATGAATGGTTTCTTCTTCCACAGCGATTTCCTGTACAAATTGAGCTTGTTAACTTTAACCCGTCTAAATATCCTCTTCATGCCGGAAGTACGGCTACAGTTGTGATTGATACAAAATCTCTTTTCTGGAAGCATATTTTCTGGAAAATTAACTGGTGGTAAACATAATTTAATAATGCTGATTTTTAGAAAAATAACTGACTTATTTTACTACTACGATCCTTCCCTGGAATATTTAATTAAGGCTTTTATGATAACGCTCGGCTGCAGTCTGGGAGTTTTATTCATGCTGTATACCCATAAACCGTGTTCAATAATTATGATAATTGTTCCCCCTTACTTTCTAATGCTTAATTTTTCCATAAAAAAAAATAAAGATAGGCTGTTTTATTCCATGTTGTTTTTTTTATTGGTCTCTTTCTCCGGATTTTTTATAAGTTATTTTATTCTATATAAATGGATAATAGTCGTTTATATTTTTATTACCTGCTATCTGATATTTTCAATCCCTAAACTTTCTCCACTGGCAAGCTTTGCAATCATACTTTCGGTTTCCATAATGCTCCCCGCCGGTTACAAGGCAGGAATAGACCGTATTTATGAAACAGTCATAAGTTTTATAATAAGCTTTACAGTTCTTTTTATTTATGAATATATAGCTGTAAAATTTATTATACGGTTGAGCCTTAAACGTGTTTCGGAACTTATAAGTGATCTTTTTAATATCTATACTCATGAACAAAACAATAATTACAGAAGCATTAAAAAACGCCTTCATAATAAATATTTCTTTGAAAAAAAAATAATATTTGAGTCGGATAAGATACATACAGAAAATTTGTTTTTAAAACATATTGATATGTTCCATTACAAAACATCAAATGCACTTTTTAAACTTGATATTTTAATAAACGAGAATGAGTACTTCCTTTCCAGGACAAATAAATACGCAAAAATAGTATCAAGAATTTTTATTCTTTTCAGGAAGCTGTCAAGAGATATAAGATTCCTAGAGTTCTATTCAGATGAATACAGAAATATTAACAAAAAACTGCCTGAAACCTTTGCCGTAATAAACAACTTAAAAAAACGACTCTACACAATGCAGGAAGCGATTACAACGGATAAGCTTGAAATGAATTCGGTTAAAGATGAAACTCTTATCCGTGAATGGCTTAATAAAATAGAGCAAACTGCTGTTTCGAAAAAAAATATTTTCAGCAGCAAAGAACTTAAAATTTATTTTGGAATATACTGTATGCTTACTGATATGGATTCATTAAAAGATAAACTGAGCAAGAACAACTTTTTAAAGGTAATGAAAATTAATATATGAAAAGTTCTTTTAATAAAAAAAATGAAATTTTACAGAAACAGGAGGCATTTTGTGTAGCTGTAGCACTCACACTGTCCGTAATAGCATCATTTTTTTTTAAAACCAGTCATGCATACTGGTTACCCATGACAGTAGCTTTAATTTTTCTAAGACCAGTCCGGGGCATGATACTGAAAAGGGCAGCGCATAGAATTATAGGAACATTTGCCGGACTTATTATGGCTTATCTTTATTTACAGACCCTAATGTATTCAGATTACAGATGGGGCTACCTTCTCCCATTAATTTTCATGATTATGATCTACTTGATCCTTGTTACAGATAATTATGCAATAGCAGTCATTGTAATAACAATGTTCGTGCCTATTACTGAAGTAGTTAGTGGAAGCCCGGGTTACTTCCCTGAAAGAATATTTGTCAAGAGATTCTTCTTCACATCTCTTGGCTGTGTAACTGCTCTTATATGTGAATACTTTATATATAATACAGCCTCAGCCTCACAAAGGAAAATCAAATACAATACAAGAAACTACTTTAAAAATACCGGAAAAGCGCTGGAGTTATGCGCAGAGTGTTTTACAGGCAAAAAAAGGCTGAATTCAGAACTTAGGACACAAATTAAGAATATCATAGCATCTGGCCAGGCAATTGACAGCCTTTACTCTGTTTTAAAAACAGAATATAAAGAAGAGCCTCAGATGATTGAAATTATTAACCTAATAACTGAGAAGCTCTTCAAAATACAGAATAACATTTCCAAAATACTCTGTATAATAAACCACAGTACCTTTAATGAAACTTCACGAATTACAAAAGAAGAATTAACAGATATTTGCAATACTGTTTCAGGTAAGTTTAAAAATCTAACACGTTATTACTATACCGAAAACATCAGAAGCACAGACAATCCTCTAATTGAAGTTATAAAGAAAGCGAAGGAGGCAAACCAATTATCGGCAACATATTTTTTTCTTGAAGAAATACTTGAAATAAACAAACATATAGACGAATACATCTTCAAAATCAGAAAACTAATAAGAGTATAAAAAGCCCTCTGCGGGTTGAAAATAATAATGCCCAAAACTAATTTATTTACCTTGAATAGTAAATACATTTTATATATAAACTGATAAAAGATTGATTATGGAATTATTTGATACTCATTTTCACTGGTACGGGAAACCTGAACCCCAAACTATAGTAGATGAAGCAGAATCCAGCGATGTTAAATATATGTTATGCTCAGGCTGGGATTCCGCTTCTTCACAAAATGCCGCAGAATTTTCAGAAAAATTTGAAGGCTGCTGGTTTTCTGCAGGAGTCCACCCTCATGAGGCATCCGGGTTTGATTTTAATTTTCATCCCTTTAAAAAACTTACTTCATATAAACAATGCAGGGCAGTAGGAGAAGTCGGACTTGATTACTTTTATGAAAATTCCGACAGGCAAACACAATTACAGGTTTTTGAAAAATTTACTGAATTTGCTTTAGAAGTAAATAAGCCACTTGTAATTCACTGCCGGGATAAAGAAAATCGTAATGATACATATATTGAAACCTTTAATGTTATTAAAGATTTCACTAAAGATAACGGTAAATTCGGAATCCACTGCTATACAGGAAACGGTTACTGGCTCGAAAAATTTTTAGACCTTGGCGCATACATTGGCATCACAGGAATAATAACTTTCCCGAAAGCTGCTAATTTAAGAGATATTATAAATATCATACCCGATGACAAACTTCTGCTTGAAACAGATTCACCATATTTAGCACCAAAACCGTACAGGGGTAAAACAAACTTCCCTAAATACCTTAAGTATATTGCTTCAGCTGTCGCAAAAGAAAAAAACAATACTGTCGAAAAAGTAGCAGAAGTAACTACTGAAAATGCATTTAATTTTTTTGAACTGAATAGATAGATGTTTGCTGTAGTTAGATATTAATTTAAATATTGGGAATTATTATGGAAAAAAAACTTTTTGGTACTGACGGCATCAGAGGTAAGGCAAATACTTATCCAATTACCCCGGAAGTCGCTCTTCGACTGGGAAAAGCCGTTGCAGCTCATTACAAAGCAGTAGGAAAACATAATACAAGAGTTGTAATCGGTAAAGACACACGGCTCTCCGGATATATGCTGGAAACAGCTCTGGTCAGCGGCCTTGTAAGCATGGGGATGGATGTAATGCAGGTAGGCCCGCTCCCGACTCCGGCAATAGCACATCTCATAAAATCCTTCGGCGCAAACTGCGGTATAATGATTACAGCTTCACATAATCCGTATACTGATAACGGCATCAAACTGTTCGGTGCCGACGGTTTTAAGCTTCCGGACAGCACAGAGCTTAAAATAGAAGACCTAATGCTCAACCGTAATATTAGTAGTGATCATGTAAACATGAAAATGCTCGGTAAAGCATACAGAATTGATGACGCAAGAGGAAGATATATTGAATTTGCCAAAAGTTCAATAAAAAGCAAAAGCCTAAAAGGAATTAAAGTTGTACTGGACTGTGCAAACGGTTCAGCATACTGCATTGCCCCGTGGATATTTAAAGAGCTCGGCGCCGAAGTTATAAAGGTTGCAACTCACCCTGACGGATATAACATAAACAAAAAATGCGGAGCAACTGTCCCCGGCAATATTTCGAATATCGTAAGAGAAAAAAGGGCTGACGTCGGTATTTGTTTTGACGGTGATGCCGACAGGGTGATAATGCTGGACAGTAATGGCGGTATAGTTAACGGAGACAGAATTCTTGGACTATGCGCTATCGATTATAAAGAAAAAGGACGCCTTGCCGGTAACACTCTTGTTACAACTGTTATGAGTAATATGGGACTGTTCCAGGCATTGGAGGAAAGAGATATAAAAGTGGAAAAAACAAAAGTCGGAGACAGGTATGTCATAGAAAGAATGAGGGAAAAAGGGTTTAACCTTGGGGGAGAACAGTCAGGACACCTGATCTTCATGGACTACGTCACTACAGGAGACGGTATTATTTCTGCACTTCATGTATTAAGACTTATGAAAGAAAAGCAGAAACCCCTGGCCGAACTTGCAAATTTTATGAATGACTTCCCTCAGGAACTGGTTAATATAAAAGTTGGAAAGAAACTTCCGGTTGAAGATATTCCTAAACTGAAAAATGAAATTGATAACTGCGAGAGAGAACTCGGAAATAACGGAAGGACTTTAATCAGATACTCCGGGACGGAAAATTTAATGCGTGTAATGGTAGAGGCAAAAAAATATAATATAGCTTTAAAATGGGCAAACAGTATCTCAAATATTGTTAAACAGGAAATTGGAGAAGAGGAAGAAGAATGAAAATAAATGTTTTTAATCCAGACAACTGTATCGGATTTGAACCGCTTACCTGCACAAGACAACTGAGCAATTGTGAGGCGGGCGGCTCCACTATAGAAAACCTCCTGAAAGATAAAATCAGCATGTTAATCAGTTCCTTTACGATAAAACCTAACAATATTGAATTAAATATCAGAAGCGATTTCTGGCCTTCCGAAAAAATATTAATATCTGTACTGAAAGACAAAGTAGCTGTAGTTAACAGTAATAACAGCCCTGTATGTTTTATAACTGAAAATACAGATAAAACCATAAATTCCGACGAGAACTGTATTGAGCTGAATTATTCATGGGACCTGCTTAAAATTAATGAAGTTATAATTAAACAGCTTGATGAAAATAAAATTGCAGGAACTGTTAGAGAAAATGTTGTTATTGACGGAAAAATAACAGTCGGCGAAGGTACAGTCCTCCTCCCGGGCGTCTATATTGAAGGGAATGCCGTTATAGGCAGCAACTGCAAAATAGGACCGAACTGTTATATCAGAGGTAATACACATATCGGCAATAACTGCCATGTCGGACAGGCAGTGGAAATTAAGAATTCAATACTTATGAACAAAGTCAGTGTCGGTCATCTAAGTTACGTTGGCGATGCAGTATTAGGAGAAAAAACTAATTTCGGTGCAGGAACAGTCATGGCTAACTTGAGACATGACGGAAAAAACCACAAATCGATCATTGACAGACATGCTGTGGATACAGGCAGAAGAAAATTCGGTGTAATTATAGGAGATAATGTACATACCGGTATTAATACCTCCTTCTTCCCGGGGAGAAAAATGTGGCCCGGTACAGATACTAGACCGGGAGAAACTGTTTCAAGAGATAAAAAATAAACTGTTCGACTTTCATAATCCAGAATTCCGGCACAATCCTTATGTTCCTCATGATATTATCAAATAGGATTCAGCCTGGACTTACCAGGTAAGAATTCTTAAATTTCAGTAAGCCGGCACTACTTTACGTTTGCCTGTACCCCATATGACGGAATCAGGCGAGCGATTTAGTTCTTCTGATAACGCCTCTACAGAAGCGGCAGCCGAGTTAAAATTGTCAATAGCCTGATTAAGTTTGTCAGAAGACCCTTTTATGGAACTCCTGATTTCGCTTGAAGTTTCCGATATGTTGCTTGCTTTAAGCTCTTTATTTATTATTTTCGTAATTTCGATAATTTCAGCCACAATAGCATCGATTTTTCCACTGAACCTATTAATATTTTTTTCCGTAAGAGTTTGTTCAAGATTATGGGAAATACTGCGGATATTCCTGCTTGTACTTTCAAGGTCTTTGATAACACCCTGCATGTTACCGCTTTCAAGAAATTTATTAATTTTTACTAAAGCTTTATTTACTCTGCTAAAAATCTTGTCTATACTTGTAAATTTGGCAAGCGAAGTGTCTATGCGTTTCATTATATTACCGAAAAGGACCGGTTTAACAGAAGGTATATAAACCGGATGCACGTCAGGCAGTGAGGGTTTTTGGGCTAAAGGGCTGCCTTCAGGTTTAAAGTACTCCATTTCCTGATACAGCGCACCTGTAATGCCTTCATATTTCAGCTGACATCTCAGTCCCTTTTTTACTTCTTTTGTTACAAACTCACTGAACATTCGTTTTATATTTCCTGCATCTTTATAGTTGAGCTTTTCCGGAAAAATGTTCATATAGATATAAACATTCTGGCCTACAGGCGATATTTTCACTTCTGTAACTTCCCCTATAGGAACGCCATTAAGTTTAACTTTTGCTCCTACAGCCAGTCCCTGGACAGATCCTTTTACTACTGTCATACAATGTATTCTACTTTTAAATATGTTCAGAGCCCCTAAAACAAATATTGAAACTAAGAAGATCAGAAAGGCCGTAACTATAAAAAAACCGAGTTTATACTTATTTGCCTGATGTGACATATTTTCACCTCCTTATTGGACGGTCCACGAAAGGTTTTTCAGAGCTTTGATTTTTCTTTTGTTATGTAAATCATATCACTAGATCCATAATTTTTCACAGCCGTCTAATTATAAATAAAATTTTTCTTTATCAAATGATTAAATTGTATGCAATTACTTTTTCGGGGGATCTCAGTGTTTTGAACGAAAATTCTTTTCGCGAAACATCTAATAATTACCTCGATCTGTTTAGAAACTTCCTTACCCAGGAAATAGAACTTTCTCTTACTTTATGCGGTTCGCCATGAGCCACAATAGTTTTTTTATTCTGATCAAGTACTATTATTGTATCAGCTATAGCAAAGATACTTTCAAGCTCATGAGTAACAATTATGATTGTTGTTCCCAGTTCATTTTTCAGTTCCAGGATCAGGTCGTCAAGTTCAATAGAAGTTAACGGGTCAAGCCCTGCAGACGGTTCATCAAAAAAGAGAATATCAGGATTCAGTGCCAGTGCCCTGGCTATAGCGGCTCTTTTTTTCATGCCCCCGCTCAGTTCATGCGGATAATAATCTTCAAAACCAGACAAACCAACTAAACCCAGTTTTGCCCTCGATAGTGAAGCTGTGTATTCAGGAGGAAGTTCAGTGAATTCCCTCAAGGGCAGCATAACATTTTCAAGTATATTCATAGAACTGAAAAGTGCGCCTGACTGATATAAAACTCCAATATGCTGATTCAGCTTGATAAGTTCACTTTCTTCGAACTTAACAATATCTTTTCCGTTAATTATAATTTCGCCTTTCAACGGTTTATAAAGGCCGATCATATGTTTGAGTATTGTACTTTTCCCGCTTCCCGAACCGCCGAGAATGGCAAATATTTCCCCTCTTTTTACAGAAAAATTTATATCTTTTAGGACTAAGTTTTCATCATAGCCTATATCAAGGCCATTTACAGTTACTATATTATCGTTTTTCATCATATTAATCAGGAGTTTAGAATTACTGTAATTATTGAATCAGCTACTACTATTAAAAAAATACTGCTTACAACTGCAGAAGTAGCCGAATGCCCTACCCCTTTAGCATCCTTTTCAGCCTCAATGCCCCGTAAACATGAGATGCCTGATATTAAAACGGCATAAATTGCGCTCTTGAAAATGCTTTCAAAAACATCAAAACATTTCAAAGAAGAAATCGTCCTCAGATAATATTCACTAAGGGTTATATCACTTGTAAGAGTTCCAACAGCCATACCCCCAATAATACCCGCCACATTACCTACTACAGTCAGCAGCGGCATAACCAGTATAAGTGCAAGCATTTTCGGTAGAACCAAAAAACTGCTTATTTCAAGCCCCATCGTCTTCATTGCATCAATTTCCTCATTTACTTTCATCGTACTTATTTCCGAGGCAAATGCGGAACCCGCTCTCCCGACACAAATCATAGCAACCATAAGAGCTCCGAGTTCTTTAACAATTGAAAGACCTACAAGGTTTGCCGTATAAATTGAAAGCCCGAATTTCCCCATTTGAACTATACCCTGAAATGCCAGTATAGCACCTAACAGAAAACATAAAAGCAAAACTATCGGTATAGCATCAGTGCCTGCTTTATCCATATAGTAAAAAGTTTCACGCCATTTAACTTTTGAAGGATGTCTTATTGATTTACAGATAGTATAAAAAAGGTCGCCGGTAAAATAAAAAAGATTAGCGGCATCTTTAAAAAACTTTAAGGTTGATTCGCCTATATTCGTAAAAAATGATTCATCATTTCTCGGTTTAAAAAGCAGAGTGGCATACCCTGTTGCATCTCGTCTTATTCCCGTTTTTAACAAAAATTTGCTTAATTCAGAAGAAAGGTTGTTCAGCTTTACTTTTATTTTTTTTCTCATAAAAAAACGTATAGCAGAGTCAAGAAAAGCTGTTGTTTTGAGATCAGTACCCGGAATGCGTGATAAATCAAATACTACCTCTTCAATACCCTTTAGTTCAATCCCCTCTATCATCCTGTAACATATAGTAATCTCTTCGTCCGTTTCTGCAGAAGACGGAAAATTTGACAATTCCAATCCTTCTTCGAAATATGAAATATTTAAATTAAAATTTTTCATCTTTCCGTCTTAATCCTCCTGGGGCCATTCTTTTTGGTTCAAAGTTAAACATAAGACGCAGCACAAATAAACTGTAATCCGGTAAAAGGCAGGGACAAACCTGATTAGTAATTTTAAATTTATATAATATATTTGAAATTCAGGCACAAAAAATATGACAAATTTATCAAATATACTTTTATCACAATTATTATTTGATTTCAATGATTTAACCGGCGTATACAGAGAAATAACGGGATTTTTTAAAATGCAGAAAAATTATCAGAACACTTTTCCGTTATAGGTCAAATTAATTTATAAAATAATACAATGTCAAAACTGAATTGTAATTTATATGTACAATTCAGGGAAAAAGAGTTGAAATAATTTCCAAAAGTTGTATTTTAAGCGTTTCCGTTTCGGAATTAACAGTTAATAACTGTAAAAACATCATTAAAAAGTACTATTTTATTTTTTATAGTCGATAATATTTGTAAAGAACAGCGTAAACGAAAGGTATACTTGAATGGCTGTAAGAATTAGATTAAAAAGAACTGGAGCAAAAAATAAGCCTTGCTACAGAATTGTTGTTGCGGATGGACGCAGTCAGAGAGATGGAAGATTTATTGAAAATCTGGGTTACTATGATCCACGACATGAAGATGAAAGCATCAATCTTGAACGTGCAAATCACTGGCTTTCTGTCGGTGCACAGCCTTCAGAAACAGTAGATAATATTATTAGAAGAGCTAAAAGCGAAACTAATCCCGCTGAAGAGGAAAAAAATGCCTAATGAATACTGCGGTTTTTCCTTTAATAACTTAAATACTATACTGCTTTAAGGAAACTTAATATGCTAAAAAAAATAATTGATATATTTAAAAAAGAAGATTCTTCAAACAACGTTGATAGCAGTATTTCTTCTGAAAACAAAGAGCTTAAGGATATAGTCAGCTTTGTAGATTATGTTGCGAGAGCTCTTGTTGATCAGCCGGGGTCTGTGAAAATTTACCTGTCAGATAATGATAAGGGAAAAGTCATTAATATTGACTGTGACAAAGCTGATATCGGCAAAATCATAGGCAAAAACGGCAAAACTATCATGTCTATACGCCAGCTCGTTGCAGGTGCAGCCACCCGTTTGAGCCAGCATATTTCGGTAGAGGTAGTAGATAAAATTGCAGATTGACATTATAACTATTTTCCCGAATATTTTTTTCGGTCCGCTTAGCGAAAGTATAATAGGAAGGGCAAGAAAAAAAAAACTGGTTAATATTGATACTGTCGATTTGAGAGAATTTACTACTGACAGGCACCGGAGTGTGGATGATACACCATATGGCGGAGGCCCTGGTATGCTGATGAAGCCGGAGCCTTTATTTAAGGCTGTAGAAGAGCGGAAAAAAAAGGATAGCTATGTTATTCTGACTTCTCCGCAGGGAGAAGTTTTCAATCAGAAAACCGCAGTTGAATTAAGCTGCAAAAAACATCTTGTTTTTGTCTGCGGCCATTACGAAGGTGTAGATGAACGAGTGCGTGAAAATCTAATTGACCGGGAATTATCTATAGGTGACTATGTACTTACTAGCGGCAATCTCGCCGCCATGGTGATAATAGACAGCGTGGTTAGACTGATTCCCGGAGTACTGGGATCAGGTCTGTCAGCAGAAGATGAATCGTTTTCAGAAGGATTACTTGAATATCCTCAATATACAAAGCCCTCGGATTTCAGGGGATTAAAAGTCCCTGAAGTCTTAATGTCGGGAAATCATAAACTTATTGAGGAATGGAAAAAAAGAAAGGCCGAAGAAAGAACCAGATTCAGAAGGCCGGATCTATATGAGAAATATTTAGAAAATAATGAAATAAATTAATTTTATATTCCAGAAAGGTTGGAGGAAAAATGAATAAGACAATGGACAAAATTAATAAGGAACAGTGTCGGACAGATCTGCCGGACTTTAAAGCAGGTGATACAGTTAGAGTCCATGCAAAGATCGTAGAAGGCAAAACTGAACGTATACAGACTTTTACCGGGACGGTAATTTCAAGACAGGGCTCAGGCATTCAGGAGTTTTTTGTTGTCAGAAGAATTGCATTCGGACAGGGTATGGAAAGAGGCTATCCTCTGAATTCTCCCAGAATAGCAAAAATAGATATACTTAGACGCGGAAAAGTCAGAAGGTCTAAACTTTACTACCTGAGAGACAGAATAGGGAAAGCCGCTAAAGTTAAGGAAAAAAGACACTGATCATATACCGGTTCCAGTTAAAAACATAATGCATTTACCACTTTATATAAAATGTATATAGATAACAGCAGTTCCATGTTCAGCTTTGAAAATGAAATATGGAACTCCGGATATAATGCTGTTGCAGGGATAGATGAAGTTGGACGCGGACCTATAGCCGGTCCTGTTGTCGCTGCTGCTGTAGTCATTCCCAGAGGGATTGCTTTTCCATCAGTTAAAGACTCTAAAAAGTTGACGGAAAGGCAAAGATTAGAGTTCAGGGAAGAGTTTATCAAAATATCAGGTTTGAAATATTCTATTTCGGAAGTTAAACCCGATGTTATAGATAGAATTAATATTCTAAGGGCTGCGCAGCAGGCTATGAAAGATGCAGTACTAAAACTGACTGAAGTCGATTTTGCTTTGATAGACGGCCTTCCTATAAAAAATTTTCCGATAATAAACAGGGCCATAATAAAAGGGGATTCCAAATCTGCAAGTATAGCAGCAGCAAGTATTATAGCAAAGATACACCGTGATGAACTTATGAAAAACTATGCACTGGTTTACAAAGCATACGGTTTCGATAAAAATAAAGGTTATGGTACTGCTGAGCACATTGAAGCTGTAAAAAAATATGGCCCTTCGCCGATTCATCGGAAAAGTTTTGCACCAATAAAAGAACTCTCTGAAATAAAAGATTTTGTTCAGTCTGAGTTTGATTTCTTATAAATTATATATAATAAAATGACAAAAATTTAAATGCTAAGTACAGCTAAAATGGACGGTAAACACCGGTTGCGGAGATATAATTATGGCAGAGTATTCTTTAGATGTAATTAGACACAGTGCAGCACATATTATGGCTGCGGCAGTACAACAGTTATACCCCACTGTAAAATTTGATATAGGCCCCTCCACCTCTGAAGGTTTTTATTATGATATTGATATGGAACACAGGCTTACCCCTGATGACCTCGTTGAAATCGAAAATAAAATGAAGGAAATTATTAATAAAAAACTCCCTTTTGAGTATATTGAACTTTCTAGACCCGATGCTGAGAAAATGCTCAAAGAAGCCGGACAAACTTTTAAGCTGGAAAGATTAGCGGATATTCCTGATGGAGAAAAAATCTCATTTTTCAAAATCGGAGATTTTGTTGATCTTTGCAGGGGCCCTCACGTTGAAAATACAAATAATATAAAGGCTGTAAAGCTGCTTTCTGTAGCAGGTTCCTATTACAGGGGGAAAGAAAACAATCCAATGCTGCAGAGAATATACGGTACAGCATTCAGCAACCCGAAAAGTTTGAAGAAATATTTAAAACAGATAGAGGAAGCGAAGAAACGCGATCACAGAAAGCTGGGAAAGGAACTTGACCTTTTCAGCATTTCTGAAGATGTCGGCGGCGGCCTTGTACTCTGGCACCCTAAAGGGGCTATGATCAGAAATACTTTTGAAACCTTTTGGCGTGATGAGCACTACAAAAACGGATACGACCTACTGTATACACCTCACATCGGAAAAGCAAAATTGTGGGAGACAAGCGGACATCTGCATTTCTATCAGGATGCCATGTATTCTCCGATGAAAATTGACGGAACTGACTACTATGCAAAACCTATGAACTGTCCATTTCATATCGAAATTTATCAGACAAGAAGGCGTTCATACAAAGAACTTCCGCTGAGATGGGCAGAACTTGGTACTGTTTACAGATATGAGAAAAGCGGAGTTCTCCATGGACTGATGAGAGTAAGGGGTTTTACTCAGGATGATGCCCATATTATTTGTACGAAAGATCAGATTGAAACAGAAATAGCCGAGGTTCTACGTTTCAGCCTCTCACTCTGGAAAGCGTTCGGATTTACGGATATAAAAGCTTACCTTGCAACTAAACCTGAAAAATCTGTAGGAGCCCCGGACAGGTGGGAAAAAGCACTTGAATCGCTTAAAGCCGCAATAAAACAGGAAGGACTTGAATGTGAACTTGATCAGGGCGGAGGCGCATTTTACGGTCCTAAAATCGACCTTAAAATTAAAGATGCTATCGGCAGAGAATGGCAAATGAGTACAATTCAGTTCGACTTTAACCTTCCTGAAAGATTTAATATGTCCTATATAGGGGAAGACGGCCAAAAACATCAGCCGTATATGGTCCACAGAGCTCTGCTCGGTTCTATTGAAAGGTTCTTCGGCATACTGGTGGAACACTATGCCGGGGCATTTCCCGTCTGGCTGAATCCTCAACAGGCTCGAATCCTTCCGATAACAGACAGGCAGAAGGATTTTGCAGAAAAGATCAAGATAGAGCTGAGACAGGCCGGTATCAAAACCGGCATAGATTCTCGCTCTGAAACTATAGGAGCTAAAATCAAGGCGGCAAGGAATGAGAGGATTCCTTATCTTCTTGTTGCAGGCGATCGAGAAGTTCAAAACAGTACTTTATCTGTCAGATCAAGGAGAGAAGGTCAGATTGGTGAAATGTCCATAAAAGATATAAAGTCTAAAATTATTGATGATATAAAAAGAAAAATTTAGTTATCTGAACAAATTTCGTGCTTAATATTTGAATTTAGGAAAATATATTGTATTTTTTAGTCCTTTCCTGTAAAATTATTTTTTACAGCTGTAGGGTTACAGTTAAAATTGCTTTAACAAATACTTTACATGTGTGAGATGGATACGGTATAAAGATTTCCGTTTTGTTCAGCTATTAATAATAAACTAAAAAAAGGAGTCGGAAAATAGCTATTTTGTTAAAAAAAGATAAGCCGATAATAAAGAATAAAGAGGTTAGGCTTATCAGTAATGACGGTGAACAGCTTGGTGTTGTCCCGATTGGTGAAGCGTTTAAAAAATCTGAAAACGCAGGCCTCGATTTAGTTTTAGTTGCAGAAAAAGCAAAACCGCCGGTATGCAAAATTATGGATTTCGGCAAACTTGTTTATGAGCAGAAACAAAAAAAGAAAAATCAGAAAAAAACACAGTCTGTTCAGAAAACAAAGGAAATAAAATTCCATGTTAATACAGATGACCATGATTATAATATAAAAATTGACCATGCAATTAAGTTTCTTGAAAAGGGTTATAAGGTAAAAATAAGTTTATTTTTCAGGGGGAGAGAAGCTGCTCATAAGGAAATAGGTTTTGATTTAATTAATAAAACCGTTGAAAAACTGAGCGAATACGGAAAAGCTGATAAAGCTCCCGCACTTTCAGGCAGAATTATCTCTGTACTGCTTAACCCTCTATAAATTAACTGATGACAATTAACCGCTGCAGGAAGGCTGGCATCGGCCGCCTCAGCATGGAATAGTAAACTTAAAAATAAGGAGAAGAACGATGCCTAAAATGAAAACAAGAAAATGTGCTGTAAAACGCATAAAACAAACAGGTACTGGCAAGTATCTCCACAACAGGGCCGGCAGCCGTCATATTCTCACAAAGAAAAGCTCTAAACGTAAACGTCGCTTAAAACATGACGGTGATGTAAAAAGCACAGAGGTAAACAGAATTAAAACTTCTGTCCCTTACGGAGTCAGATAAAAAAAGGAGATAAGAAAAAATGAGAACAACATTTTCAGTACCATCACGTAAACGTCGTAAACGAGTTTTAAAACAGGCAAAAGGTTTCCGTGGCGCCAGAAGCAAGAATATAAGAACTGTATACGATGCCCTTGATAAAGCTAAATCACATGCATATGTAGGACGAAAACAGAAAAAACGGCAGTATAGGCGCCTTTGGACTGTCAGAATTAATGCAGCCTGCAGACAGCAGGACATGAATTACAGCAAGTTTATTCATGGTTTGAAACAGGCCAATATAGACATTAACAGAAAAATGCTTTCAGAAATGGCTATTAATGATGAGCAGGCTTTTGCTGCGCTTATCGGAAAGGCAAAAGAAGCATTGGCAAAGTAATTTTATGAGCAATATGGATTCATAAATAAAATTAAGACTCCAAAGCCTTTAACTATATATTTTTGTTAAAGGCTTTTTTAGTATTATAAAACAATATGGAACCTTCAATGAAAGAAAAAATATTAAAAATACTGAGCGAAACTGAAAATAAGCTTTCTTCTGTAAAAACTTTATCTGAAGTTGAAGATGTTAAAGCAAAGACCATTGGACGGAAAGGAAGCATTACAGCCCTTAGCAGGGATATGGGGAAATTGTCTAAAGAAGAGCGCCCGGAAGCAGGAAAAGCCTTAAATATGGCAAAAACGAGGATTACCGAGCTCATCAACGGGACTAAACTCAAACTCGAAGAAACAAATACATGCTCAACATCTGACATTGATGTAACACTGCCCGGCAGAATGTGGCCTACAGGAAAAAAACACCCTATTACCCAAACTATTGATGACTGCGTTGAAATTTTCAGAAGAATAGGATTTGTTGTAGCCGAGGGACCGGATATAGAAACTGTTTATCACTGTTTTGACGCTCTCAATACTCCTGAACACCATCCTTCAAGAGACGAAAGTGATACATTTTATTTCAAAGATGGAAGGCTCTTAAGGACTCAAACTTCAACAGTGCAGATCCGGGTGATGGAAAAGGAAGATCCTCCTATCCGAATAATTGCTCCCGGCCCCTGTTTCAGACCGGATACACCGGATGCTTCCCACAGCGCAAATTTTCATCAAATTGAAGGTTTATATATAGATAAAGATGTGTCACTGGCTGACTTGAAAAGCACATTACTTTACTTTGCAAAAGAACTTCTCGGCGAGGATGTTAAAATTCGTTTTCGCCCGCATTTTTTTCCTTTTACTGAACCGAGTATTGAATATGATTTTTCATGTACAGCCTGCAAGGGCAAAGGCTGCGGATTATGCAAATATTCCGGTTGGCTGGAAATTTCAGGAGCCGGAATGGTTGATCCGAATGTATTGAAAAGCGTTGGTTATGACCCGGAAACCTGGACAGGCTTTGCTTGGGGAATGGGGATCGAACGTATCGCTATGATAAGACATAGCATAAATGATATTAGGTATTTCTATGATAATGATTTAAGATTTTTAAATCAGTTCTAACTTCGTTTTAACCCAAATTATGCATAATCCGGGCTTAAGCTTTCTTTTACAAGTTTTAAGTTCCCGGTGTCAGTTGATAATATCATTTTTTTTAAATTCTTTACTGAACCCACTGCAGACTAAAACTTAACATCTAACACTTAAAACCATTGGTAGTGTCAAAAGTTTTATGAAAAGTATGAAAGAGTAAGAAATTATTTTTATAAAATATAAAAATGGTTGATTGACAATTTCTTTTTTCCTTTTTAGGTCTTCAATAAATACGGTTCTCGACGTCAGGAACTGAATT
>JAIPJT010000044.1 GCA_021733985.1 Victivallales bacterium
AACAAAAAATTACTATACAGTAAAATATTGCATTAAATCGTATAATTTTATTATACATTTAACAATAATGCTGTATTGCGGCGCGCTAAGCCGTCGCCCCGGAGTAGCGGGGCTATGGCTCACACGGTCGGAGATCGCGGCCTACCGTTTTGTTTCAGAAAAGTTTAAACTTCGTCGAGCGAAGATCTACGCTAATTATTATCAAATTTTCAGTGGAAAATTTGCCTTCAATTTTGTATAATATAATTAGAAACAGGCAAAAAAGAAAGGGCAAATTCAATAAATACATTTTTATCGCAGTTATTATTTGTTTTCAATGATTTTACATAGATAGACACTGAAATCCTTGAAATTTTTCAAAAAACTGGGAATTATCAGTAAAATTTCCGGAAATACTTTCATCAATAAACCAGGATATAAGCTTCAGTTCGCAAGAAGCAAAGGAGGATTTATAGGCAGTTGTCTAACTCCGAAAGGAAATGCCGCAGACAGTGAAATGCCTGTACCTGTAGTAAAACAATGTCATTGAATTAAGAAATTGAGCATCAAATTTTAGTGTATGGTTGGAGTTCAAGCTCTTGTCGTGTCGAATGACGTGATTAGCTTGTCTGACTGAATATTCTGCCTAACACACTAAAGTGCGAACTCCAACGTCTTAATTCAACGGCATTGTGAAGTAAATGACAGATAAGCTGTTGAGTCAAGTATGTTCACATTAAAATACCGGCACGGTTTAGCGAGTTTAAGAAGAAGTGGCATTGCTGCTGCAAACGCTGAAATCCTTGAAAAAGTAATTGCATACAATTTTGTTCATTTGTTAAATTAGAAAAAGAGATATTAGAAAAAGCGCTGAACTTTTTAAGATACCTGATGCCGTGAGCTTTCTGCAGCACTGTAGATGCGTAGGCATTCAAATACGCAGTGTAGTAGCTGCTCAAGTGCATTAATACCAAGTAGAAACAGTGCTGCAGAAAACCTCTTGCAGATTCAGGAGATATTAAATTCATAAAAAAAAAGTTTAAAATTTTTATGTCCAATGTTTTAAAAAATAAAAAAACAGTAGTTTTTGTTTTGACTGCTGCAGCTGTAGCTGTCAGAATAGTTTATCTGTATCAATATTCCTGTTCTCCGCTTTTTAATAATATAGGAGGGCCAGATATTGGCGAATATAATACTTGGGCTAATGCTATTGTTGACGGGAATTATTTATGGGATAATGTTAGTATACATTCTCCTTTGTACCCTTATTTTCTGGCATTGTTAAAATTAATTACCGGTAACAGTTTTTTTTATATAAGACTTTTTCAGTTATTGCTCGGGATTGCGGGAATTTTGTATCTGTTTAATATAATTTACAGTTTTAAGGGAGAAAGAGAACGGTTCACGGTCACAATAGCATACGCTTTTCTCTGTTTAGGATATTTTTTTATTCCATTAATATATTATCAGGGAGAAATCATAAGCGAATCACTTTTATTACCGCTGATTTGTTTTTCGACCGGTCAGCTTTATAAGGCGGAAAAAACAGAAAGTCTTAGAGGTTTAAAGCATTATTTTATGTCAGGCATTCTCCTTGGATTAGCAGTAATAACACATCCTATTGCTGTATTTTATGCTTTTGCGGAGCTGGTATATCTATTTTTAAAGCTGCTGCGCTATGTAAAGACAAAAAAAACAGTCGCTTCAGCTAATATAATTTCGTTTGTATTTCCGGTTTTAATAATTTTATCTGCTGTGTCTATTTATAACACCTATCAGTCCGGCAGTTTTGTTTTTATTCAGAGGAACAGCGGCTATAACTTATTTCTCGGCAATAACCCCGAATCAAACGGCATGTGCTATATAAGCGCCGGTCCGGAATGGGACAGAATACATTCAAAAGCAGAGAAAGCTGCTGATGAAATGGGGATAACCAAAGATAAATATTTTTACAGAAAAGTATACCGGTATATTACGAATAATCCTTATGAATGGATAAAACTTGTTATACGGAAAGCGTTATTGGTATGGAATTACAAAGATATATATTCGAGCCTTGACCCATTGAAAGTTAAATACTATACCCCCATTATGCGTTATGGAAGAAATTTTTTCGGAGTCCTTGCTGTATTTGCTTTATTCGGATTATATATGACTTTAAGAAGAAAAGGGAGGTGGATTTATAGCTACAGACATTTTATAATACTGATTCTAAGTGTCTGGATAGGTCTTTCTTTTACAGTAGTCAGCGACAGATATCGGTATTTGATGCTTCCAGGACTTTTTGTTCTGGCACCCTGCGGGCTTATAAGCCTTTATATAAATATTAAAAAGGCTGAAAGAGTTTTTATTGTGTTAGTATATTTTGTGCTGGCTGCTGTAATAGTATATATGCCGCTCTACAGGATTAACACGCAGAAAGACAATGCATTTGCTGCTGCGATGTATGGGGAAGCTTTTTATCAGGAAGGTAAATATGCTGATGCGGAGTTTAATTTACAGAAGGCACTCGATGTATTTCCGCAATGGGGAAGATGCTATAATAACCTTGGTTTAATTGTTATGGAAAATAATCCTGAGAAAGCGGTTAAGTACTTAACTAAGGCTTATGTTATTATGCCGAACAATGCTGATCCGCTTATGAATTTAGGGCTGTGTTTCTCTTCTCTCGGAAATGATGAGAAGGCTGAGAGTTATTTCAAAAAAGCATTTGAAATTGATAAAGCTGATCCGAAAACCATTTTTAATTATGCATATATTCTTTATCAGGAAGGAAAACTTGAAAAGGCAGAAAAAGTTTTAGCATTGAGCAGAAAAAACAACTGTGTAAATTCGCGGATTCGAAATCTAAACGGTGTAATATATTTAACAAAAGGGAAACCTGAAACTGCCCTCAAATATTTTAAAAATGCTGTATATTATTCCCCTGATAAAAATGAGTATAAACTGAATCTGGCGGCCTGTTATATTGCATTAAAAAAACCTGAAAGAGCAGAGGGTTTTATAAGTGAGGTCCTGAAAATGGATCCGGGTAACAAAAAAGCTGTGTATTTAAGAAGAATGATAGACAGTTGATATGGAGAAAAGCTGAATCCTGTACTAAGATTAATAAAGAAGAATTCAATGACATTGAGATATCAGGAGCTATAAGTTCGAAAGGAAAATCAGCATGGAATCAAGTGATTTGATAACAAAGGGTGCGATACTTCAAAGGGATAAAGAGTCATATGCAATAATCCCAAGGACACCGGCTGGAATTCTCACACCTGAGCTTTTAAAAAAAATAGCCTGTGCCGCGGAAGAGTTTAAGATTCCTGTCCTGAAAATAGTCTCCGGACAGAGGATTGCTATGGTGGGTGTTAAAAAAGAGGATATAGAAGAGATATGGAGATTCCTCGGGACTGATTCAGGACAGGCAATTGGTCTATGTTTTCACTATGTCCAGGCTTGTCCGGGGAACAGTCTATGTAAGTACGGCGTACAGGATTCTATAGGATTGGCCCTGGAGCTGGAAAAGAAATATTATGGAACTGAATTTCCGGCAAAAATGAAGATTGGTGTATCCGGCTGTACAATATGCTGTTCGGAAAGTTATCTCCGCGATATTGGTATTGTAGGTAAAAAATCCGGCTGGACTCTAAGTTTAGGGGGGAACTCGGGTTCGAATCCAAGAATCGGCAACGTAATAGTACAGAAACTTACCGAAGAAGAGCTTTTTACAATAATTGATAAGTTTTTAACTTATTACATAAAATATGCAAAGAAAAAAGAACGGACTTCGAAGTTTATAAAAAGAATAGGAATAGATGAAGTAAGGAAAAACTTAGGCCTTCCATTTTGAAACTTAAAACGGCTTTTGTAAATCATAGATCCCGTGATATGATTATCATAACAGAAGAAAAATTTACCATGATATAATAATTCTTGTTTCAAGGGGGGAGTAAAATTGCTGTAAGGTATTGATTTTTAAGGAGGTAAAATACTATAATATATATTATAATTATGGTTAACTTTGCTGATAATACATTACCTGTTAAAATAAATTATATATACAAGAGAGGAAAATAAAAAATGATAGCAGAAGGTTTTAAGCTTATGGTAGCCGGTATGGGGACTGTTTTTATTTTTCTTGCCCTTATGATCATTATTATGGTCTGGCTGGAAAAAATATTAAAACCCTTTTCCGGTATTTTGGAAAAAAAACAGCCGTTCGTTAAAAGTGCAGGAAGAGTTAAGAGTGTACCGGCGAAAGAAGACAAATCACTTATTACAGCAATAGTATCTGCTGTACATCAATACAGGAAAGATAAAACCAAATAATTTTAGAGGATATAATTATGAAAAAAATCAAATATATGGATACATCATTTCGTGATGGTTTTCAGTCTTGTTTCGGTGCAAGGGTAAAAACAGAAGATTTCATACCGGCGCTGGAGGCCGCCGTTGAAGCAGGTACGGATAATTTTGAAATCGGTGGAGGCGCACGGTTCCAAAGTTTATATTTCTACTGTCAGGAAGATGCTTTTGATATGATGGATACCTGCAGAAAGACTGTAGGTGACAATATAAATCTGCAGACATTGGCCAGGGGGGCAAATGTTGTAGGACTGGTTTCACAGTCAAGAGATATTATCGACCTTCATGCAAAGCTGTTTAAAAAACACGGGGTATCTACAATAAGGAATTTTGATGCTTTAAATGATGTTAGAAATTTAGCATACTCCGGTCGCAGAATACATGAACATAACCTTAATCATCAGGTTGTAATTACTATGATGGGGTTACCTCCCGGCCTTGATAAAGAGTACCCTCATTCCCCGGAATATTATATTGACACCCTGAAAAAGATAATGGATAACGGTCTTCCGTTTGACAGTGTCTGTTTTAAAGACGCTTCAGGAACTTCAACTCCTAAAAAGGTTTATGATACAATAAAAGAAGCACGGAAGCTTCTTCCAAAAGAAATTGAGATACAGTTTCATACACATGATACAGCGGGTATGTCCGCAGCATGCAATATGTCTGCAGTTGAAGCCGGAGCAGATATTATAGATTTAGCAATGCAGCCATGCAGCGGGGGAACCGGACAATGCGATATACTTACCATGTGGCATAGGCTGAAAGGAACAGGTTATACCCTTGATATAAATTACGAGAAGATTATTGAAGCCGAAGAAATTTTTAAAGAGCATATGAAAAAATATTTCATACCTCCGGAATCCAAGGAAGTTAATCCTGTAATAACTTTTTCCCCGATGCCCGGCGGGGCCCTGACTGCAAATACACAGATGATGCGTGATAACAGGTGCCTTGACTTATTTCCTAAAGTTATAAAGGAAATGAAGGATGTAGTTGCACGCGGAGGCTTTGGGTCATCTGTTACTCCTGTTTCTCAGTTTTATTTTCAGCAGGCATTTTCAAATGTTACCCAGGGTAAGTGGAAAACTTTAACTGAAAGTTATGCTAAAATGGTTCTGGGTTATTTCGGGAAAACTCCTGCTGAACCGGATGCTGAAATAGTTAAAGCTGCATCAGAACAGTTAAAACTGGAACCGACGACTGAAGATGTCCATGATATAAATGACAGAAATCCGGAGCTGGGGATAGAAGCTTCAAAGAAACGTCTTAAGGAAGCGGGTATTGAGACAACAGAGGAAAATATTTTTATTGTTGCAGCCTGCGAAGACAAAGGGCTTGAGTTTCTGAAAGGCAATAAAACGCTTGGAATCAGATATGTTGAAGAGGAAAGGAAGAAAGCGGCACCTCCTGAAAAGGCTTCAGAAACAAAAGAAGAAGGTGATTACACTGTAACAGTTGATGGAAAAACTTTCGATGTACATGTTGCACCGGGTCATACAACAGTAAAACGTCAAACTGGAAATAATAATGAAGAGAAGATCGCTACATCAGGAGAAGATTTTGAAATAAAAGCACCGATGCCCGGGACAGTTATAGATGTACTGGTCAGCGAAGGTGATGAAGTTAAAGCAGGTGATAAGGTTGTAATACTTGAAGCAATGAAAATGGAAACGGAAGTTAAGTCCGAAAAATCCGGGCATGTAGTAGAAGTTTTTGTTAGTAAAAGTCAGACTGTTGATTCAGAGGATGTGCTTCTTGTTATTGAGGAAGGAGCTTAATTGAAGATGCGAATAATCAGAATTCTATTTATTTTTTTTATAAGCCTCTATAGTTTTTCAGTATTGGCCAATGAATCCAATGGTATACTGTTATGGGAAAAAACTGAAAATAATATGCAGCAGTTAGTATACAACTATGATAAGCCTGCAACTATTTACTCGATAACGGTTAATAAGGATGAGCAGCTTTTACCCGGTTCAAAAATAATGATTTTATCTATCCCCGGAAGAAGTAAAGCACATATAAAAATTGCTGAATCTGCACAGGTAAGAGAAATAGGGAAACTTAATGGAAAAACAATAGAGACTGCTGATAAAATATATAAGGGGCAGGTTTTATTTACATTTGAACCAAAATATATATTCCATGATTCAATGTCAGAAGAAGGAGGAGATCTGAAAGAAGCAAACCTTCCGTCGTGGGGGAGAATGTTCAGCACATTCTGGCGAAGTACCGGAGTATTTGATTTATACAGAGCGACAAGTGATAACTTCCCTTCGACCTGGAATTTGGGGATCGGTAAATTAGTAATGATTTTTGTAGGTTTGGTATTGTTGTACCTGGCTGTCTTTAAAGAATTTGAGCCACTGCTCTTACTGCCGATAGGTTTCGGTGCTATTATGTCGAATATACCTCTTGCCGGAATATCCGGACCCGGCGGTCTTCTGGGTATGGTATATGCCGTCGGTATAAGCACCGGTGTTTTTCCGCTTATTATATTTATGGGGGTGGGTGCTATGACAGATTTCGGCCCTCTTATTGCAAATCCAAAGATGGCTTTTCTCGGAGCTTCTGCCCAGTTTGGTATATTTTTTGCATTGATAGGGGCGTTGCTGCTGTCTCATGTCGGAATAAATTTTTCTCTTTACGATGCAGCAAGCATAGGTATTATCGGAGGGGCAGACGGCCCTACTGCTATTTTTCTAACAAGCAAATTATCTCCGAGGCTTCTTGGTGCTATAGCTGTTGCAGCTTATTCTTATATGGCGCTTGTCCCGATTATACAGCCTCCTATAATGAAGCTTTTTACTTCTGAAAAGGATAGAAAAATAAAAATGAAACAGCTCAGGCCGGTTTCAAAGCTTGAGAAAGTCTGTTTCCCGATTGTAATAACTTTGCTTTGTGCCCTGTTACTACCGGCTGCGGCACCTCTTATAAGCATGCTGATGTTCGGCAACTTAATGAAGGAATGTGGAGTTGTTGACAGATTAAACAACACAGCACAGAACGCTTTAATAAATACAGTAACTATTTTTCTCGGCCTTGGTGTAGGTTCGAAATTATCGGCCGATAATTTTCTTAATTATGAAACGCTGGGTATATTACTGCTCGGAATGGCTGCATTTTGTGTTGGAACTGGAAGTGGGTTGATTTTTGGCCAAATCATGAAAAAGTTATCCAAAGGAAAAATAAATCCACTTATCGGAGCAGCAGGAGTTTCAGCAGTACCAATGTCTTCCAGAGTAGTTAATAAGGTAGGCCTTGAGGCAGACCCGCACAATTTTCTTCTCATGCACGCAATGGGGCCTAATGTTGCAGGTGTAATAGGTTCTGCTGTAGCTGCCGGAGTGCTTCTGAGTTTTCTGTCATAGAGCGTTAATGCGCTGAAATGCTTATTATCATCTATATTATTTTGTTGCGGCTGCAGAGTTCCCGGAATTAAAATATAATTCACGAGAACTTAAACCCAAATTATGCATAAACCGGGTTAAACTGCCGTTTCAGTCAGTACGGAAAGACTGATTCTGAAATGGCGGTTCTGCAGTTGGATCAGGTAAGTTCAGGTAAAAACACCGGCCTGATCCAGAAGCATGATAAAATTATTCGAGGAACAGTTTATATGCCGGGTTGCTGTCTTCGGGAATGAAATAGTAATTTATTTTTTTTAAGAACTGATCAAGCTCTTTTTTTTCAGAGTCAGGAATTTGCAGGCCGAGAAAAACTCTTCCGAAAGCTGCACCGTGATTCCGGTAATGGAACATGGATATATTCCAGTTAATGCTCATATTTTCAAGAAAATTTAAAAGGGCGTTAGGGTTCTCGGGAAAAGCAAACCTGTAAATTTTTTCATTTTTAATTTTCGGGCATCTTCCTCCGACCATGTGTCTGACATGAAGGACTGCAAGCTCATTATCTGTCATATCTACAACTTTGTAATCTTTGTTTTCAAGGCTTGATATGATTTTTCCCTTATCTTCGTGGTCTGATAACTTGATGCCGGCAAAGACAACAGCTTTCTTACTGTCTGAATATCTGTAATTAAATTCTGTAATACTGTGTCCTGTTAATGATCTGCAGAACTTCAGAAAACTTCCGGGCTTTTCAGGAATTGTTACACCAAGCAGTGCTTCTGTTTTTTCTCCGATTTCCGTTCTCTCTGATATATGTCTCAACCTGTCAAAATTTACGTTTGCACCGCTTTCAACACCTAAGATAGTTTTATTGGTGATTTTATTATTATAAACATATTTGATTATTCCCGCTATTGAAAGTGCGCCGGAGGGTTCAGCGATAGACCTTGTATTTATAAACAGGTCTTTGATCGCTGCACATATTTCATCCGTATTTACTGTTATGACCTCATCGACGTTTTTTTTAGCTATATCAAAAGTGTATTTCCCGATCTGTTTTACAGCAGTTCCGTCGGCAAAAATTCCGACTTTTTTCAGGACAGTTCTTTTATTATATTTCAATGCCTCGGCAAGGCAGGCTGAATCTTCTGCTTCGACACCGATTATTTTAATTTTGGGGTCCAGGTATTTTACGTAAGCGGAGATTCCGGCTATTAAACCTCCGCCGCCGACAGGAACAAATATTGCATAAGGTTTTTCGTTCCTGTAAGATAGCTGACGAATAATTTCCATTCCGATTGTCCCCTGTCCGGCAATCACATCCGGATCATCATAGGGATGGATAAAAATACCGCCTGTCTTTTTTTTATATTCGAGTGCATACTGATATGCTTCATTGAAGTTATTACCGTGCAGGATCACATTTCCACCGAGTTTCTTTACGGCATCAATTTTAATATCCGGAGTAATGACCGGCATGATAATAGTAGATTTTATATTATTTTTCGCTGCGGCAAATGCTACTCCCTGAGCATGGTTACCTGCAGAGGCGGCAATAACGCCTCTGTTTTTCCCGGCTTCAGTAAGCTTGTTTATTTTATTGGATGCACCTCTTATTTTAAAAGAAAAAACGGGCTGCAGATCTTCACGCTTTACCAGTATATTATTTTGTAAGCGGGTACTGAGAAAATTCATACGGTTAATTGGTGTTTCAACTGCTGTACCGTATATGTTTGCTGAAAGTATTTTTTTAATATAATTAATCTTCATTCTTCTTCATCTGCCTGAGGTCTGAATTTTGAGTAAAGTTTTTCAAATTCTTTTAATGTTTTCCTGTATCGTTGAGCGTCTTCCTGACTGAACGATTTCTGTTTTCGCTCCCGTAATCTTGTTATAGTAGGAGTTGCCATTTCCATGAAATCACTTGCACAGTGGTATATATTCAGTTCGCTGTTTGCAAATACTTCGTCTGTTGACCGGATTTGTGATGAAAGACCAGGGCCGATTAAAGAGCTCAGCTCTTTTTCTTCTCTGAAAAGTACCATCTCATGTGCTACAAGCGCGTAAGCAGCTTTAATTGTATCTCTTAACAGGAAGAGGTACTGCAAAACAGAATCTTTGACTTCTTTAGTATCTGTTTTGATGGGCAGACCTTTCCTGGCCTGAATTGCAATATTGAGCAATTTCAATACAGCTTTATAAATTTTACTCCTCTGATTTGCCGAGTATGAAAATAGATTATTGGAAAAAAGTTCTATTGCACGGTCATAAGCTGCATGCTGCCTTGCGATAAGGGCAGGCTCATTCATCCTGTACAGATGATATTTTCTGTTTTCCAGAGAAGCGCTTTTATTTTTTAAAAATTTTATCATTTTTTACCTCGACATTAAATTTTATCTGCTGTAAATAAAAAAAAACATTTTAATAAATCCATTTAGTCTGTATTCTTTACTGTATCAGCTATTCTTTCAGACAGTGCTTTATCAGGATTTTTAACCATTTTCGCCGTTATGCTGAATTTTTTATTTTTCACATCGTCTGTTATAAGTTTTAGACCGTACGGATAATCCTTGAACTTATCCATGCAGACTTCAAAAACTGTCTTTCCGGTAGAACGCGAAATTTCATCAATAGCTTTTGAAGCTGCCTTACTGAAATCCAGTATGAAACCGTGTTTATTTTTGAAGTCTTCAGCAAACCTCTCTATTTCTTTTTTAATTACAGCAGGCATGGGTGCCTCAGCTTTAGAAAGAATAGTTTCAAGTTCTTTCTGAGGGTTGGTTATAATAGCTTTTGTAACTTTCAGAGTTGAAACATCTGTTGAAGGAAGCTCAAATTTATAATTTCTGAAGACCTTTTCCATTACGGTCATCAAACCGCGTGCGCCGGTTTGCTGATTATGAGCTTTTTCGGCTATTTCTTTTATAGCATCCCCGGTAGTGTCTAAATTAATATCATATCCTCTGAAATCCTCTTTATACTGCTTTAAAATACTGCCTTCTGATTGTGTCAGGATTTTGCTTAAATCATCGGCAGTCAGTTCAGAACATGTCACACGTATGGGAAGGCGTCCTATAAATTCAGGCTCAAAACCGTATTTTATAAAATCTGCGGTGCCGGCGAGCTTTAAGTACTCTGATTTAGCTTTATTACGGATTCCTTCAGTACCGAAACCTATCATACTTCCGTCAATACGTTTCTTGATCATTCCGGATAACTTGTCAAAGGAACCGCTTACAATAAAGAGTATGTTTCTTGTATTAATAGTTTTTTTCTTCTTCTTACTTCCTCCGTGCATCATATCCATTACTGACTCAAACTGTCCCAGCATATCAGTCTGGCTTTGAAGGTTTACTTCTGAGTCCTCCATTAATTTCAGAAGGTTAATCTGTACGCCGCGACCTGAAACATCTTTTGTGCCTTCAGAAGATGTACTTGATGCTATTTTATCTATTTCGTCTATGTATATAATTCCGCATCTGGCCAGTTCAGTATTTCCATTGGCTATTTTTACCAAATCTCTGACGAGATCCTCCACATCGTGGCCCACATAACCGGTAGCTGAATATTTTGTTGCATCGGCTTTTACAAAAGGAACGCCGATTAGGTTTGCGAGACATCTTACTAGGTAAGTTTTTCCAACACCGGTAGGGCCTAACAGGATAGTATTTTGTTTTGTATGTTCTTCATTATTCAGGTTTTTCTCCTGCATGCATTTCCGTATATGATTATAGTGGTCGCACACTGCTACGGAAAGGACTTTTTTAGCTTCGTCCTGTTTGATTACATATCTGTCAAGGTATTCTTTTATCTGTTTCGGTTTCAGATCGAAATTTTTAATAATTTTCAGTGCCTCTTCTGGTTCACTTTTTTCCTGTTTACTGTTATAATTCTCACGGTAATCAGTCTTTTTCCCCTCTTTGTTCCCCTGCTGAGGTGTTATAGGCATTACAAAGGATTTAGAACCAAGGTTTTTCATTGCTTCCTGAAGTTGTTTCTGGAGTTCTTCGAAAGAAAATTCCGTTTGGTTGTTATTATCTTTTTTATTATCATTGTGTTTATTATTATCATTATCTTTATCAGTCATATCTTCACCAACTTTTATTTCAGGTTAAATTTGATAAAATAAAATTATCAACAGCGTTAATTTTTGTCACAGGAAAAGGTCAAATGCTCCGGGGCTTTATGCGAGCTCAGCTGGAGATAAACGTTTTTCGTGCGGCAACTAAATTTATGAAAGCAACTTCGAACGGATCTTATTTGTAAACATTTAAGATATATTGCAAGGCTGCCTGTATATAACATATAAGCAATCAAAAAATATTAAAGTTTCCATTTATTTTGTACAATTATTTTTATTAGTTTTCTGTTAGTTATAAAAGGTACACGGTTTATTTATAGATTTATGGATTATAATATACACAAATACTGATTAAAAAAGAAAAAAATAGAACATTTTGATGATCAAAAGCTTTTGTTTATTTGTTGAATTGCTGATTCGTTTAATCGTTTGAATCATATTGCTTAAGCAGGATGATGAGAAACAGTTGTTGAAAACAAGAAAGGAATTCTTTATTCGTGTTCTTTGAAATTTTGGTGGAATGGTTATTAAGCAGCTCTCTGAAGTAAGGTAGTCCACATTCGTGGATATAAGTCAATACCTTTGAGGCATTCAGGCGGGACAGGGACTCTGCCTTTCAATGTTGAATGCGGACGCATGAAATTATAACTTGTAACACAATGTCATTGAATTAAGGATTCTATACTCGGAATCAAAGGATTGATTCCCTCCACAGAATACAGAATTTGTGGTGGAGGGAACCAGTCCCCCGGTGTCTTGGCGTAGCTTCAAGCGAAGACAGATGGTTCCGTGTGAATGCAGCAAAATCAATAATTTTACCTTAATTCAATGGCATTGACTTGTAATAAACCATTTTTACCAGTTTTAAAATATTTGTTTCAGGAGAGTGTCTCCTTGTTTTTAAATTAGAGCTTAAGGTATTGAGACTTCTCTTGATTTTATAGTACAAAAAACATAGAAAAATGAGGGGAGAATCATTTTTCTGAGGAAAATAGAAATCTTAAATAGTGTTTTGAGCCTAAAAAACTCAATAAATAAATAAATAATAAACAACTATACAAATTTACAAAACTAAACTGTTACTGAGGAGAAAGAGTTAAATGAAAAAAACAGGAAAAAACATCTTACTGTCGGTGTTTTTTTTATTGATGCTTTTTGCCGGCGGCTGCAAAAAAGAATATTCATCAGATACTGTCGATAAAATTGTACTGATTCAAGGGGCAGGACAGTGTGTTCTGCCCGGGCAAACATGTGAAAAAAAATTAAAGTTAGAATTGCTCGGCCCTAAAATTGAAGGTTTATTTGGAGGAGAAGGACACAGGGAACCCGTCTCCGGCGTTAAAGTCAGATTCGAACCTCTTGGAAATGCCGTTCTGAAGTTTGATCCTGAAACAGCTGTATCCAAGCCCGGCGGGGAAGTGGATGTAAGCATAAAGGCAGGTAGTGAAACCGGAGATAAATACTTTAAAGTTATTCCTGAGAAATCGGAAAAGAGTTTAACTGTAAGAGTCGTATGCGGTGTCAGTGTAGAGGGGGGATACCAGGAAACAGGTACCGGTGAATTCACTGATGAACCTGTTAAAGTTAAAATTGTAGACAAGCACGGAAAACCTGTACAGGGAGCTGATGTATATTTTACTGTTGCATCTTCACCGGAGAAAAAGACAACTGCTGAGTGCAGACCCTCAAAAGTAGAAACCGACAGGGACGGTATTGCTGCGTCAAGAGTTAAACTGGGGGATAAAACAGGTGTATACCAGATTAATGCTGAAGTCAATGATGCAGAAAAAGGGCTCAGTTACAGAAATATTAAAATCAAAGAATTAGGGATTGATATCTGGGGGTTAATAATAACTGTTCTCGGGGGTTTGGCCCTTTTTATTTTTGGCATTAATCTTATGAGCGGAGGTCTCCAGATCATTGCCGGACAGAAAATGAAAAGAGTTCTTCACTTTTTTACAAGTAACCGTTTCATTGCAGTTATTGCCGGAATGATCATTACAGGTGCAATACAGTCTTCAAGTGCCTGTACCGTTATGGTTGTAGGATTTGTGAATGCGGGGCTGCTAAGTTTGACACAGGCTATAGGTGTGGTTTTTGGTGCTAATATGGGGACAACCGTTACTGCTCAGATAATTTCATTTAATCTAAAGGGGCTGGCTCTTCCGGCTGTTATTATCGGGGCGGTAATGATGATGTTTACTAAAAAAACTGCACTTAAAGGGATTGGTCAGACTGTATTTGGTTTCGGAGTACTTTTTTTCGGTATGGGAATGATGGGGAGCGAGCTTAAACTTTTAAGTAAATTCCCCAGTTTTGTTGAATTTTTCAGCCATTTCGACTGTTCACCGGTAAATGGATATATGCCTATAGGAGCAGTTCTCGGTGCTATCGCAATAGGTACTGTCATGACAGTAATGGTACAGAGCAGTTCTGCGACTATTGGTATAGCTATGTCGCTTGCAATCGGCGGATTGATAAACTTTTATACTGCGGTTCCGCTTATTCTCGGAGACAATATAGGGACTACGATAACTGCAATGCTGGCATCGTTAGGAGCAAACAAGAGAGCTAAACAGGCTGCAGTTGCTCATATGCTTTTCAACTTATTCGGAGCCTTTTATATGGTTATCCTTTTTTTCCTGCCCTGGCCGGGAACTGATATTCCGGTATTTCTGTATTTAATAAACAGTATTACACCCGGGGACGTTTTTGCTTTGCTGCCGGAAAATATAGCCCGCCATATAGCAATGGCTCATACAGTGTTCAACGTGTTTAATGTCGTTTTATTCCTGCCGTTTATACCTTTTATAGCTAAGGTATGTAATATGATTGTGAAAATTAAAGACGAAAAAACTTTGGCTGTACAGTATTTGGAACCTCGACTTCTCAAAACACCCTCAATTGCAGTCAGGCAGACAGCTAAAGTTATAACTATCATGCTTCAAAACGGCTGGTACATGCTTTCTGAAACAGTAACCAATGGTGATTTAAACAGGAAAATTAAAGATAAATCACTGAAATTTGTTGAGGAAAAAGAAAATGAAGTTGATAAAATGCAGAGTGAGGTGACAGATTACCTTGTGAAAATATCAAGAGAGGAACTGAGTATGGCACAGTCAGAAATAATACCTCTGCTGATGCACTGTACTAATGATGCAGAAAGGATTGCAGACTATGCCGAAGAATTAACTGTTCTTTCTGACAGATATAAAAATATGGAAGAGCGTTTTACTGAGGATGCTAAACAGGAACTTGGTTTCATGTGGCAGCTCGTTACTGAGCAGTATAAAAATATTATGGAATATTTTGAAAAAAATGATTCGAAGAATATTTCGAAAGCGTTGAAACGCGGCAGGAAAATTACTAATTTTGCAGTTAAATATGAACGGCGTCACTATAAAAGGCTGAAAAATAAAAAATGTGAATTTCAGGCGGGAATGATTTTTGTGGAATTGCTTGGTATATATGTACGGATCAGCAACCAGTTCACAAATATTGCAGAAAGAATACCTGAGATCCAAAAGCATTATCTTAATTTAAATTGAGACTGTTAATTTACTGAAATTAAAGTATACTAAAATTGTAAATTATAAAATATAAAACAGAACCTGAAGTTTTTTATTCGGGCTCTGATAGCAGTTAAGATTGCAATGCCGTTGAGTTAAGGCAAAATATTGATTTTGCTGCGTTTACGGAACCATCAGGTGAAGCCAGATGATTCCGTCAGCTTAATCATTAATTCAGTGTGATATTGGTTAATAATATTGCTTTGTAGAGAGATTTAGACAATATTTTGAGGAGTTTTAGAATGGATAATGGAAAATTAATATATGTTGATAATAATGCAACGACTAAGGTGGACCCGAAAGTTTTTGAAGCAATGAAGCCTTTCCTGACGGAATACTACGGTAATCCTTCAAGTATCTACAGTTTCGGGGGCATTGTGAGTAAGTATATAGATAAGGCAAGAAAACAGGTTGCAGATTTTTTAGGTGCTCTTCCTGAAGAAGTGGTTTTTACAAGCTGCGGTACCGAAAGCGACAGCACTGCGATTTACAGTGCTCTCAGTATATGTTCTAATAAAAACAAAATTGTTACAAGTAAGGTTGAACATCCGGCTGTACTTAATTTATGCAACTATCTGAGCGAGAGAGGTTATAATATTGTGGAAATTCCCGTTGACAAAAACGGATGTATTGATGTACAAAGGATCGATGAAGCAATAGATAATAATACTGCACTGGTTTCGGTAATGTGGGCAAATAATGAAATTGGTAATATCTATCCTGTAAATGAAATTGCAAAAGCAGCGCATGCAAAGGGAGCTATGTTTCATACTGACGGTGTCCAGGCCGCAGGAAAAATACCAATTGATTTATCTAAAACAGAGATCGACATGCTTAGTATGTCCGGACATAAAATACATGCGCCAAAAGGGGTTGGAGCCCTTTATATTAGAAAAGGTTTGCGGTTTAACCCTTTTTTAATAGGCGGACATCAGGAAAACGGCCGAAGGGCGGGTACTGAAAATAATGCCGGAATAGTTGCTTTGGGCAGGGCATGCGAACTTGCAGAACAAAATATGGATTATGAGTTGACTGAAGTTAAAAAAATGAGGGATTATCTGGAGTCTGAAATAACAGAAAAAATTCCTAAAATAAAAATTAACGGCGACTGCAGTAACAGAGTACCCAATACTACTAATGTCTCATTTGAAGGTATAGAGGGGGAGTCTATTCTGCTGATACTTGACAAAATGGCAAATATTGCCGCATCGAGCGGCAGTGCCTGTACGACCGGAAGTTTAAAACCCTCTCATGTACTTACTGCTATAGGTCTTAAAGATATTATGCTCCACAGTACACTTAGGATAAGCCTTTCCAGATTTAATACTATGGAAGAAATTGATAAGGTAGTAGAGACTTTAGTCTATGCTGTAAAGAAACTGAGAGATATATCGCCTTTCTGGAAAGGATAAAAAATAGTATATTTAAAAATAACCCGGTAGAAAATTATGAACTGTATTCGTGGAATTGAATCTCTGAAACCAAAGGAGTTCTGGAAAAATTTTAACAGCATATTGTCTATACCGCATCCTTCAGGCCATGAACAGAAACTTATTCAGTTTTTAAAAGATTTTTCTGAAAATTCAGGTCTCGGTTATTCGGTTGATGAAACAGGTAATATGGTAATCAGAAAACCTGCCGCAAAAGGCAAAGAAAGATCACCCGGGATTATATTGCAGGCGCATCTTGACATGGTTCCTCAGAAAAACCCGAATACAGAACATGATTTTATTAAAGATCCCATTTATTCATATGTGGAAGATGGATGGATAAAGACCTGCGGTACCACGTTAGGGGCCGATGACGGTACAGGCGTTGCCGCAATAATGACTGTCCTGGAAGATAAAAGCATACAACATGGTCCGATAGAAGCACTGCTTACCGTTCAGGAGGAAGTCGGTCTGCAGGGGGCCGGAAAACTTAAATCAGGTATACTAAACGGTAAATACCTGATAAACCTCGATTCAGGCCCGGAGGATTGTTTTGTGATTGGATGCGCAGGCGGTGCCGACAGCGAGGTCACTTTCGGATACAAAACTGAAGAATTAAAAGATGCAGAATCTTATGAATCTGTAAAATTAACTGTTAAAGGTTTGAAAGGGGGGCATTCCGGCTCCGCTATTCATTGTCAGCTTGGGAACGCCAATAAAATCCTTTTCAGGCTGCTGTACAGGATAAATAAAAATTTTCATTTAAAAATTATTGACATTAATTCAGGCGGGCTCAGGAATGCTATCCCGAGGGAAGGTTCGGCTGTTTTTGCTGTTAGAAAAAATGACCGTAAAAAAATAATCAATACTTTGAACAACGAATTTGAGGATATTAAGCAGGAACTGAACTATGCCGATCCCCGGGTTTGTATTGAAATAGAAGAGATGCCCCTTCAGCCTCTGAGTATTGATAAAAAAACACAAAATAACTTAGTATCTTCTCTACATGTCTGTCATAATGGAGTAATTCGTTACTTCGATAATGTAAAAGAAGCTGTTCAGGCTTCAGTAAACCTCGCTAATGTCAAAATGGATCCAGTTTCAAAACAGATAAAAATCCTTTTTATGACAAGAAGTGCCGTAGAGTCTCTTAAACAGGAAAACTGTGATAAAATTGATGCACTCTTTACAACGGCCGGAGCAAAGCAGGTTAGACATTATGGACAGTACCCCGGCTGGCTGCCGAAGTTTGAATCGGATTTACAGACAGTTGCAGAAAAAACTTTTAAACGGATATTAATTGCCGATTTCACGATAAGTCCATATATATCAAACCCTTACATTTTTTTAAAATTAAAAACGTAGCCAGTAATAAAAAATTTATAATTTAAATAAAAGATTTGTAAAAAATTAATAATAATGCTATTA